>CAXICH010000160.1:0-5570 GCA_964022245.1 uncultured Alphaproteobacteria bacterium | reverse complement strand
GCCGGCACCAACTGCGCCCGCGTCATCCCCGCCACCCCCGCCGAATGGCAGAACGACGCCGAGGCCGCGCGCTGGGACAAGGTCTGGACCGTGCTGGAGACCGTCAATGAGGCTCTCGAGGCCGCCCGCCGCGACAAGATCATCGGCGGCGCCCTTGATGCCTGGCCCACGGTCACCCTCCCTGCCGACCTGATGGCCGCCCTCGACGGTCTGGATGCCGCCGAGGTGTTCCGTACCTCGGGCGCCGAACTGTCGGCCGGCGGCGATACGGTCATTGCCCGCATCGACACCGCCGATCACCCCAAATGCGCCCGCTCCTGGCGCCGCGTGCCGGACGTCGGCTCCGACCCCGACTACCCCGACCTCAGCGCCCGCGACGCCGACACCGTCCGCTGGCTGGACGCACAGAAGGGGTAGTGCATCGTCTCCTCCCCATCCCTGATGGGGAGGGGGACCACGGAGTGGTGGAGGGGGCGGCTCCGCCGTAAGGCCTCAGGGCTCCTGGAACTGAAACACCTCGACCGTGGCACCGGCCCGGCCGCCGGATACGACTTCGCCGCCAGCGATGGCGTACAGGCGGTCGCCGACGACCGCGGCGGCCAGACCGTGCCTCGGGGTGATCATGTCGGGGCCCCGGGTCCAGGCGTCGGCGCCAAGGTCATAGATCCAGGTCTCGGGGAACACTCCGCCGCCGCCCTGGGCAAACCATTCACCGCCGAACGCCACCAGTTTGCCCGCCAGGGCGCCCACGGCCAGCCCGCCGCCGACCTGCTGGCCGCTGGCCGAGACCGGGATAGGGGCCAGCGTGTCCCAACGATCGGCCACAGGGTCATAGCGATCCAGCCGCCCGGTGCCGCCGCCCTGGACGGTGCGCCCCCCCATGATCCAGAGCGCGCCGTCCAGCACCGCCGCCGCCGCGCTGTTGCGCGCCATCGGGGCGGGCCTCAGGGCCTCCCATCGCCCCGTCACCGGATCGAGCGCCAGATGAGTGTCGACGTCGCCCTGATCCTGCCAGCGACCGTTGGCGTCGGTGAGGGGCGAGCGCCCCGTGACCAGATGCACCCGCCCGGCCAGCAGCGCGCCGACCGCCTCGGCCTGCGGGCGCGGCAGCGGATCGAGCGAGACCCAGGCGCTGTCCTCCAGCACCCAGGTCTCCAGACTGTTGACCCACTCCCCGGCCTCGCCCCGTCGATAGCCGCCGATGGCCAGCATCCGCCCGGCGACGTCGGCCACCATCATCGGATGGTGACGCGGCTGGGGCAGCATCGGCCCCTCGGACCACTGGCCGGTCGCCGTCTCCAGTACGGCCACCCGCCGCTCGATGTGCAAGGGCTCGCCCTGACGCGAGACCAGACCCCCGGCCGTGATAATCCGGCTGCCGCTCGCCGCCGCATAGATCTCCTGCGCCGGCCAGGGCATGGCTGCAGCCGGGCTCCAGCCGCCCCTCGAAATCCGCACCGGGCCCATCATGCCGAGCGCGGCGCCGGCGGCCAGAAAACTGCGTCGGTCCATGTCTCAATCCTCCTCACGGCGCAGGAACAGCACCTCGGCCGCGCCCCAGGTCCGCTGATCCAGTCGCGCATAGCCGGGCGTCTCAATGTCCGGCTCGGTCGCCCCCCGTTCGAACACCACGATGGCGCCCGGCGCCAGCCAATTCCCCCCGCGCAATGCCTGCAGCGTCTGCTCGCCGAGCCCCTTTCCATACGGCGGGTCGAGGAAGGCCAGGGTGAAGGCCTCACCCGCCGAGCCCGGCCGTACCCCCAGATCCGTGGCATCCCGCCGGTGCACCCGGGTGGCCCCCATCAGGCTCCAGGCGTCGGCATTCTCGCGGATCGCGCCCCGCGCCTCGTCCGCCGTCTCGACGAACAGGCAGAAGGCCGCCCCCCGGCTCATGGCCTCAAAGCCCAGCGCGCCCGATCCGGCATACAGGTCCATCACCCGCGCCCCGGCCAGGGGTTCGCTCCACGCCGCATGTTCCAGCACATTGAAGACGGCCTGGCGCGCGCGGTCGCTGGTCGGGCGGGTGCCCTGCCCCTCCGGCGCCACGATGGCCCGCCCCTTCAGCCGCCCGGCGACGATCCTCATGCGTCCTCACTCCACTTTTGCGGCGGGGCCGCCTCGGCCAGTGCGTCCAGCCGGGTCTTCAGTTCGGCCATGAAGCCGTGCTTGTCCCCTGACCAGAGCAGGGGCTCCCCGACCATGGCGGTGCAGTTCATCGGCACCGGCGTGACCGCGCCCTTGGGCAGCACCCGTCCGGCCCCCTGGATCCAGACCGGGACCACCGGCACCTCGGGGAAGGCCTCGGCCAGCCGCGCCACTCCGGCTTTCAGCGGCGCCATCCGCCCGTCGCGGCTGCGCGTTCCCTCGGGAAAGACCAGGATGATCTCACCGCGCGCCAGCGCCTCGCGCGCCGGCGCCAGCACGTCTTCACCGCGTTTGACCGTGCGCGAAATGGGCGTGATCCCCACGATCCGCCGCGACATCCAGCTGACCACCGGATTGGCGAGGAAATAGTCGGCTGCCGCGACCGGCCTCACAAGATGCAGGGCGCCCACAGGGAACAGACCCAGCAGGATGAAGGCGTCCATATGGCTGTTGTGGTTGGCTGCCACGATGGCCGGCCCGCGCCGGGGCAGATGCTCGCGTCCCACCACATCCATACCCGTCATGAACCGCACCAGCGGCCGCGCCACCAGCGTCAGGAACAGGGTCCGGCCCCAGCCGAACGGGCGCGGCGCGGCGGCCGGGACGGGCTCAGTACCGGTCGAGCGCATAATAGGCCATCAAGTGGAAATAGAGCGGCGCGGTAAAGGTCAGGCTGTCGATCCGGTCCAGCACGCCCCCGTGCCCCGGTATCAACCGGCTCGTGTCCTTGACGCCGAGATCGCGCTTGACCGCGCTCATCGTCACATCCCCGGCGAATCCTGCGACCGGCAGGACCAGTGCCACAATCAGCGCCTCGATCCGGTCCAGTCCGGTGAAGACCGGGGCCAGAAACCAGAACAGTCCGGCGCTCAGGATCCAGCCGCCCACAAATCCTTCCCACGTCTTGTTGGGACTGACCTTGGGCACAATCTTGTGCCGCCCGAAGGCCTTGCCACAGAGGTACTGGAGCACATCATTGGCCTCGGTCACAAACAGCAACAGGAACACCAGACCCGCCGCCCCCGCCGGGGCCTCGCTGTCAGGCAACCGCATCACCAACGGGATGGTGCCCAGCGTATAGACGCACACGATCACCGCCCAGGTCAGGGTGGCGACCGTCGCCAGATAGGCCCGCGTCTGCCCCATCAGGGCCATCAGGAAGGGCACGGTCAGGAAGAACCAGACCGGGATCGACACGACATAGATGCCGTACATGTCCAGGGCCACCAGTCCGAACGCCAGCGGGACCGTCAGATAGGCGAACAGCACGATCAGCCGGTCTTCGCGCCGAAGCGGCGCCAGCGACAGGAACTCCCGCAGCGCAATGAAGGCCACCAGCGCGAACAGCGCGGTCACGGCGGCCCAGCCCAGCGCCAGCGCTGCCCCCGTCAGCGCCACCATCCCCCACCACGACCAGACCCGCAGACGCAGCTCGGTCGCATCGAAACCGGGCTTCAGGCGCGGCAGGACCAGCACCAGCACCGAGGCCAGCGTCAGGACGGCGAGGACCGCCGCCAGCCCCAGGGCCACATGCGGGTGCAGGCTGAACGGCCCGGCTGTCAGTGGCGCGATCATGCGTCTAGTCTCGTCCCGGAATCACACATCGGCCCGACCATGCCCCAGAACCGGCCCGCGCGGCAGACCTTCTCGTCATCCCTGTTCCGGTCGACGGCCGTCCATGTCGCGCTCGGCGGCCTCGCCATGGGCGGCTGGGCGGCCTTTGCCAATCGTCATCACCCCCTGCCGGACCTGCTGCTGGCGGCCCTCGTGCAGGGGGCGCTGTCGGCCCTGATCACCCTGATCATGAAGCGCGGGCTCGAGGCCGGCTTTCACCGCCTGGACGGTGTGGCCGCCCGGCTCGTACCGCCGCTGGCCAGCTGCCTCACCATCGCCGGGGTGCTGTACGCCGCCCATACGCTGGCGGGCACGCCCGAGGTCTGGGCCACACTTGCGGTGCCCTGGACGGTCTCGACCACCTATGCCTTCGTCTATGTGGCCAGCCTGCGGAGAGCGCCATGACCGAAAACCGCCGCCCTCTGAAGTCGCGCGGCACGGGCTGGGCAACCGGCCTTGCCCGGCTCTGCGCCCGGACGGGCCTGTCGCCGGATGCCATCTCGGCTCTCAGCGTCGGGTTCGCCGCCGCCGGCTTCTGGGCCTTCTGGATGGCAGCCACGACCGAAGGCGCCGACCGTGCCGCCTGGCTGTTCGCCGCCGGCGTGGCGATCCAGTTGCGCCTGCTGGCCAATCTGCTGGATGGGATGGTGGCGGTCGAGCATGGCCGCGGAGGCCCGCTGGGCCCGGTCTGGAACGAGCTGCCCGACCGGATCGCCGATGCCCTGTTCCTTGTCGGAGCGGGCATGGCGCTCCGGATCTACGATCCCGCCTTCGGCCCGGTGCTGGGCTGGACCTCCGCCCTGCTGGCCGTGCTGACCGCCTATATTCGCGAACTGGGCCGCGCCCTGGGTCAGGATGCGGACTTCGTGGGCCCGGGCGCCAAACCGCACCGGATGGCCGCCCTGACACTCGGATGTCTGGTTGCCGCAGGCCTCGCCGTCACCCTCCCCGACCACAGCTTCGCCGCCCTGTGGCTGGCGCTGGCCGTGATCGTGCTCCTGACCGTCGTGACCGCAGTGCGGCGCACCCTGCGCCTTGCGGCCTGGCTCAAGGCCCGCGACGGATCAGCCTGAGCGCTTCGGTCCACCCCGGCCGCCAGCGGGTCCCCCCGGGCGTCCGCCCGGCTTGCCACCCGGGCCGCCGGGCCTTCCGGGACCTCCGCGACCGGGCGGTCCCGAGCGGGGACGATCGCCGCCGGGACGGGCCCCCGCAGGCTTGCCCGAGCGGGGCTTGTCATCCCGCGACTTGAAATCCCGGGCCGGGCGGTCGCCCGACTCGGACCGGGGCTTGTAGTCCCGCTTGGGTCCATCGCCCGTCGGACGCGGGCCATAGGCGCGCTTCGGCCGGTCGGCATCGTCGGCACCCGGTGCCCCGGCGCGAGGCTTGAAGTCCCGCTTGGGATGGCTGGTGCGCGGCGCGGCCTTGGCCCAGCCTTCCTTTTTGGGGGCCCGGCGACCGGTCTCGGCGCGCTCGGCGGCCTCGGTCGTGGCGACGCCGGCGGCGCGGACACGGCTCGGCTTGCGCGAAGGGTCCGACAGGGCCGAGCCTGACTTGCCGACCACCACCGGCCCGCGCGGACGCCGTCCGGGGACGGGCGCAGGCGTAGAGACCGTATTGCCCTGCGGCAGGTTCTCGGGGCGGATATGCTCGGCCAGCATCTCGCGGATCACACGCGGCCCGATCTCCTCGACCGAGCCGACCGGCAGGGTGCCCAGCTGGAATGGTCCATAGGCCAGACGGATCAGCCGGTTGACGGTCAGGCCGACCGACTCCAGCACCTTGCGGACCTCGCGGTTCTTGCCCTCGGTGAT
>CAXICH010000159.1:0-5586 GCA_964022245.1 uncultured Alphaproteobacteria bacterium | reverse complement strand
AAACCGACCCCCCCGCCGACTTCCTCCGCTCCACCCTCCGCAGCGCCGAGCAACGCCGCCGGGCGGGGTAAGGAATAATGCTGGGCTTGATCGTCGTTGCGCTACTGGCCCAGGACCCCCGCTCCGGTCCCGAGCTCCTGACGGTGGCGGAGCGCAGCTTTTCCGACATCCCCTTCGGCACCCGCGAAGGGGCACCCGGCCTGGCCATGGTCATCGAGGGACAGTGCCAGGAATGGGGCGAGTGCCGCTATGCCGACGCCAACCGCGTCGAGCACTATTTCTGGGACGGCGAACTGGTAGTGAAGTCCGTCGCCTTCACTGAAAGCGATACCCGTCCTTCGGCGGTCCTCGGTATCGGTTCCGCGCGCGAAATGGGCGAAGTTCTGGCCCAGGTCGCACGCTTCCTCCCTGAAGCTGAAGTCGAGTGCCACCCCGTCAGGGACGGCGGCCAAGCCTGCGGCAGCACTTTAGGCGAAGGCTGGATCACCCTGCGGTTCGACCACGACGGCCGAATTCGGGGCGCCCGGATTGACGCCTACCACTTCACCTGAAACCGCCGAGCGCCAACCTATTCGGTCGGCATTGTCTCGGGCGCGGTCGGTGTCCCGGTCGTGCTCTCCGAAGCCAGGGTGCCTTCGCGCACGACCTGCTCGTCGGCGGCCGTCTCGCTGATGTCGGGCGTCTCGGGCATGGCCTCGGCAACGGCACTTGTTTCAGTGTCCGGGCCGGTCTCCGAGCCGCAGGCCGCGAGGCTGGTGGCCAGGGCAGCGGCGGTCAAAAGGGTCGTGATCTTGCGCATGGTTTCCTCCTGTCAGAGGTGTAACCGGTCAGGCCGGACCGCGTTCCATCACCAGCGCCGGTTATCGTCCCGCCAGTAGACCCGCTCGCGACCATAGCGATAGTCGTCGTTGTAGCCGCCAAACCCATAGCCGCAGGGATCATCTTCCGCAGACAGTTCGCGGCCCAGCAGCGCCCCGGCCACGGCACCGATCGCGGCGCCCTGCTCGCGATTGCCTTCGCCGGCGACCGCCGCGCCCACGGCCGCGCCCAGCAGGGCCCCGGCGCTGATCGCCCGCTCGCGGTTCATGGCATAGTCCCGCTCGCACGCCGAGGCATAGTCGCCATATCCCGTCGTCGCGCACCCGGTCAGGATCAGCCCGCAGGCCGCCACCGTCGCCAGCACCTTCATCGATTGCATGTCGTCTCTCCCTCTGACCCCCATGGCCGAACGCGGGGGCGGTGGCGGTGTTCCGCTGGCCCTTCCCCCACCCCGCGCCCTCGGCTAACCACAGCCGCATGACCGTGACCGTCCCCCTGCCCCGCCTGTCCGCCGTTGCGGGCGACTATGACCTGCTGCTGTGCGACGTCTGGGGCGTGATCCACAATGGCCGCGAAAGCTGGCCCGGGCCCTGTGCCGCGCTGCAGGCCTTTCGCGACCAGGGCGGCACCGTGGTGCTGATCTCCAACTCACCGCGACCGGCCTCGGACGTGGTGGCCCAGCTGGACGGCCTCGGCGTGCCGCGCACGGCCTGGGACGGGTTTGTGACCTCGGGCGATGCCACGCGGATGGAGCTGGCCAGACGCGCGCCCGGCCCGGCCCTGATCATCGGCCCGCCGCGCGACGCGCCCCTCTATGCCGGCCTCGGCCTCGACATCACCGAAGACGTGGCTTCGGCCGCCTTCGTCTCGGTCACCGGCCCCCGCGACGACACCACGGAGACGCCCGAAGACTACCGCGCCGAGCTGTCGACCGCCGCCGCCCGCGGCATCGACCTGATCTGCGCCAACCCCGACCGCGTGGTCCAGCGCGGCGACACCCTGATCTATTGCGGCGGATCACTGGCCGACCTCTATGAGCAGCTGGGCGGCCCGGTCGTCATGGCCGGCAAGCCCTTCGCCCCGATCTATGAGCTGGCCCTGACCGAGGCGGCGCGGCACCGCCCGGGGTCGGTCGACCGGTCCCGCGTGCTGTGCATCGGCGATGGCGTCATCACCGACGTTCTGGGGGCGGAGCAACAGGGGCTGGACTGTCTGTTTATCGCCCAGGGCATCCATGGCGACGCCGCGCGCGGCGCCGACGGGGCGCTCGACCCCGTCCGGGCGGGCGATCTCCTGGTCGCCGAGGACACCTTCGCCCGCTACGCCGCCCTCGACCTCGCCTGGTAAGGCTCGCCTTTGCGCGATTCCGGCGTTAACACCGCCCCATGACACAGACGGTCCAGCAGCACCCCTCCGGGGGCTACATCTTCGAAGAGCTTTACATCGGCATGACCGCCGAGAAGGCCGTCGAGGTCACCGAAGCCCGCATCCAGCAGTTCGCCGAGGCCTCCGACGATTTTAACCCCGTCCATATGGACGAGGCCTTCGCCTCAAAGACCGCCTATCGCGGCCGCATCGCTCACGGCCTGCTCCGCCCCTCGTTCGGATCGGCCGTGGTCGGCATGATCCTTCCCGGCGCCGGCGCCATCTTCCTCAGCCAGCGCACCAGCTTCCACAAGCCGGTCAAGATCGGCGACGTCGTGGTCGCCCGCATCAGCGTCGCCTCCATGGATGCCGAGTCGGCCCGCGTCGTCCTGCGCTGCGAGGGTCTGGTCGGCGAGGATCTGGTCATGGACGGCGAGGCGACCGTCCGCGTCCCCCGTCGCCGGCGTCCCGCAAAGGGCTGACGTGGCCCTGACCGTCATCGAAACCTGGCGCGACCTGCCACCTTCGGACAAGGGCGCCGCCGTCGCCATCGGCGCCTTCGACGGCGTCCACCGGGGCCATCAGGCCGTGATCGATGCCGCCCGCGCGGTCGCCACGGCACGCGGCCTGCCCCTCGGCGTCGTCAGCTTCGACCCCCATCCCCGCCGCTGGTTCCAGCCCGAGGCCGCCCCCTTCCGCCTGATGTCGCCCGGCCAGATGGAGCGGGCGCTCGACGGTCTCGGCGTCGACCGCCTCTACCGCCTGCCCTTCGATGCCGGCATGGCTGCGATGACCGATCAGGTTTTCGCGCTGGATGTGCTGGGCGGGGGTCTCGGCATCAAACATGCCGCGGTTGGTTTTGACTTCACCTTCGGCAAGGGCCGCTCGGGGTCGCCCGAGGCGCTGGCCCGCTATGGCGAAACCGCCGGCTTCACCGTCAGCCCCGTCGCCCGCGTAGACGACGCCCACGGCCTGAAACTGTCCTCCAGCGCCGTGCGCGAGGCCTTGCAGGCCGGCGACATGGCCCGCGCCACCGCCATCCTCGGCCGCCCCTTCGCCGTCGAGGGCGAGGTCATCCACGGCGACAAGCGCGGCCGCACCATTGGCGTGCCGACCCTGAACATCGCCCTCGGCGACTATATGCGCCCGGCCTTCGGCGTCTACGCCACCCGCACCCGCCTGCCCGATGGGCGCACGATCGACGGCGTCGCCAGCCTCGGCGTCCGGCCCATGTATCTGCTTGAACAGCCCCTGCTTGAGGTCTGGCTGTTCGACTTCGACGGCGACCTCTACGGCCAGACGGTCGAGACCGATCTGGTCGCCTTCCTTCGCCCCGAGGCGACCTTCGACGGCCTCGAGGCCCTCAAGGTCCAGATCGGGGCCGATGCCGCCGCGGCCCGCGACGCGCTGGCGGTTTCGGCTGGCGCATCGCCCGCCCGCTCTGCTAGACCGGCCTGACCATGACCGTTCGCCTGATCCGTGTGATTTCGATTAGCCGCCCGGCGTAGCGCTGCAGGGGATGCCCCGCGCTCGCCGGGATAACCGCTCAAGCCGACCTTCACGCGAACGATCAACGACACGAGACTGACTCATGGCCGACACCGGCAATAATTCTGGCGACACCGCTCCTTCCGGCCGCGACTATCGCGACACCGTCTTCCTGCCCGAGACGCCCTTCCCCATGCGCGGCGGCCTGCCGAAGAAGGAGCCCGAGATCCTCGAGGCCTGGGGCGATCTCTATGCCCGCCTCCGCGCCGAGCGTCAGTCTCAGAACGCGCCCCTCTATGTGCTGCACGACGGCCCGCCCTATGCCAATGGCGACATCCACATCGGCCATGCGCTGAACAAGACGCTCAAGGACTTCGTCGTCCGCAGCCGCTTCCTGCTGGGCTATGACGTCGACTACGTCCCCGGCTGGGACTGCCACGGCCTGCCGATCGAGTGGAAGATCGAGGAACAGTTTCGCGCAAAGGGCCGCCGCAAGGACGAGGTCTCCAAGGCCGAGTTCCGCGCCGCCTGCCGCACCTATGCCGAGGGCTGGATCGACGTTCAGCGCGATCAGTTCAAGCGCCTCGGCGTCACCGCCGACTGGGCCAACCGCTACGCCACCATGGACTATGGCACCGAGGCTGCCATCGTCGCCGAGTTCCACAAGTTCAAGAATTCGGGCCAGCTGTATCGCGGCTCCAAGCCCGTCATGTGGTCGCCGGTCGAGCGCACGGCGCTGGCCGAGGCCGAGATCGAGTACCACGACCACGTCAGCCCCACGATCTGGGTGAAATTCCCGGTCTCCGGCGCCACCGACGATCACGACGACGACCTGCTGGCCTTCCGCCACGCCACGCCCTCCATCGTCATCTGGACGACCACGCCCTGGACCATCCCGGCCAACCGCGCCATCAGCTACGGCCCCGAGATCGCCTATGGCGTCTATGAGGTCACCGCCATGGAAGAGGGGCTCGAGTTCGAACCCTGGGCCAAACCCGGCGACCGGCTGATCCTGGCCGACAAACTGGCGGGCGAGGTCTTCAAGGCCGCGAAGATCGCCACCTTCACCCGCCTCGGCGACATCAATCCCTCCGGTCTGGAGTGCGCCCATCCGCTGGCCGCGCTCGATCCCGGCTATGGCTTTGCCGTGCCCCTGCTGGCCGGCGACCACGTCACCGACGACGCCGGCACCGGCTTCGTCCACACCGCCCCGGGCCACGGCGCCGATGACTATGAGGTCTGGAAGGCCCACGGCCACAAGGAAGTGCCCGACACCGTCGACGCCGACGGCGCCTATTATCCGCACGTGCCCCTGTTCGCGGGGCTCAAGGTGCTGGAGACCGAGGGCAAGAAGGACAAGATCGGCAAGTTCGGCGCCGCCAACAAGGTCGTCACCGAAAAGCTGATCGAGGCCGGCAATCTGCTGGCCCGCGGCCGGATGGAGCACTCCTATCCGCACAGCTGGCGCTCGAAGGCGCCGATCATCTTCCGCAACACGCCCCAGTGGTTCATCCGCATGGACCAGCCGCTCAAGGCGGGCGAGACCCTGCGCGAGACGGCGCTCAAGGCCATCGACGACACCACCTTCCACCCGGCGGCGGGCAAGAACCGCATCCGCTCCATGGTCGCCGACCGTCCCGACTGGCTGATCAGCCGCCAGCGCGCCTGGGGCACGCCGCTGGCCATGTTCGTCGACAAGCACACGGGCCAGCCCCTGCACGACGACGCCGTCGATGCGCGCATCCTCGCGGCCATCCAGGCCGGCGGCGCCGATGCCTGGTTCGAGACCCCGGATGCCGACTTCCTCGGCGTCCACGATCCCGACCAGTATGAAAAGGTCACCGACATCCTCGATGTCTGGTTCGACTCGGGCTGCACCCACGCCTTCACGCTCGAGCCCCGCACGCCGGAGCA
>CAXICH010000158.1:0-5604 GCA_964022245.1 uncultured Alphaproteobacteria bacterium | reverse complement strand
GACGCGGGAAGTAGTTGTTCTCGCGGTCGGCGTCGGCCGTTTCCCAGTTCGGATCGACCTCGGTCTGCACCAGAGTCTTGTCGGTCACATACTGCCAGCTGACTTCCTGGCTGTTGTAGCGCCAGATCTCGGCCGGGATGCGGACCACTTCGCTGGTGCCGTCGTCGAAGGTCAGCTTCAGGATGATGGGCATGACCACGCCGCCGACGTTCTTGAAGCTGAAGCGATAGACATTGGAGTCGAATGCCTGGGCTTCCTGGATCAGCGGCATGATCATCTGGCGACCGCCCCGCCCAATGGCCCGGCGTTGCTCTTCCGTCAGGGGATAGGCACCGCCGGCATTGTCGTCATAGGCGTCGATCGACGGATTGCGCTCGATGACCGTCTGCATGCCGGCATTGTTGGCGATGGTCAGCGGCACCGGCGGCTCGACAACTTCAACCTCGGGCTCACCCGGGGGCGGCGGACCGTCGGAGGCGGCCTCGCCCTCGTCCTCTTCGGTGGCCAGGCGCGCCTGCACCACGTTTTCGAGCGAGATATCGACGTGGTCGGTCGAATAGAACCAGCCCCGCCAGAACCAGTCGAGGTCCATGCCCGAGCTTTCTTCCATGGTGCGGAAGAAGTCGTAGGGCGTGGCGCGCTTGAACTTCCAGCGCTCGGCATATTCGCGGAAGGCGCGGTCGAACAGCTCACGGCCCATCACGGTCTCGCGCAGCACGACCAGGGCGGTACCGGGCTTCAGATAGCCGACGTTGCCGGCGTTGAGCGCCGTGTCGTAGCGGGTCATCAGCGGGACCTGGTTGTCCGAGGTCATGAAGCGGACGATGTCCCGCGGCTCGCCCCGCGAGGGGAAGTCCGGGTCCCACAGCTTGGTGGCCTGATACTCGAGGAAGGTGTTGATACCCTCATCCATCCAGGTCCACTGGCGCTCGTCGCTGTTGATGATCATCGGGAACCAGATGTGGCCGATCTCATGGATGATCACATCGACGAGGGCGTATTTGGTGCTCTCGGCGTTGATGACGTTGCCGTTCTCGTCGCGCGTCGGGCGGGCCCCATTGAAGGTGATCATCGGGTATTCCATCCCGCCCACCGGCCCGTTGACCGACTGGGCCGTCGGATAGGGGTAGGGGAAGGTGAAGGAGCCGTAGACGTCGATGGCATGAGCCACGGCGCGGGTGGAATAGGTATCCCACATGGGCCGCGCCTCCTTGGTGTAGAAGGACATGGCCATGACGGTCGGGTATTCGGCGCCCGGCTCATCCTGGCGGACGGCCATGGCATCCCAGACGAATCCGCGTGAGGCAGCCCAGGCGAAATCCCGGACATTCTCGGCCTCGAAACGCCAGGTGCGGGTGTCGGTCAACCGGCCCTGTTCGCGGGCTGCGGCCTCTTCCGGGGTGACCACATAGACGGGGGCGTCGGTGGCCGACCGGGCTTGCTCCATGCGGGCCTGCTGCTCGCGGGTCAGGACGTCGCGGCTGTTCTGAAGCTCACCCGAGGCGGCGACCACGTGGTCGGCCGGGACGGTGATGGACACCTGATAGTTGCCGAACTCCAGCGGGAACTCGCCCGAGCCGAGGAAGGGCAGGGTGTGCCAGCCCTCATAGTCGGAATAGGCGGCCAGGCGCGGGAACCACTGGGCGGCCTGGAAGATGCAATTGCCGGCCGGGGTAGAGCCCGGGAAGCATTCGTAGCCACTGCGGGCGCCGGTCACCATGGTCTGGGCGAACGGCATGGCATAGGTCATGTCGAAGCTGATCCGCTCGCCGGGGGCCAGCGGGCGGGGCAGGTCGACGCGCAGCAGGGCATCGACCTGGGTGATGTTGAGCGGGCGACCGTCGGTGCCCTTGACGACGATGTTTCGGAAGCCACCGGCCCAGGTCTGGCCGCGCTCGAAGCCCAGGGCCTCGAAGAATTCATAGGTTTCCGAGCTCGAGCTGGGCGAGGCCACGCTGGCCATGGACCCTTCGGCCATGTCCTGCTGGTCCAGCAGGATCCAGAGGTAGGTGAGGGTGTCAGGCGAGTTGTTGTGATAGGTGATCCGCTGGCTGGCGGTCAGGGCCTTGGCGTCCTCGTCGAGGCGCACGTCGATGACGTAGTCGACCTGTTGCTGCCAGTAGCGATGGCCGGGCGCGCCCGAGGCCGTGCGATAATCATTGGGGCTGGGCCAGCTCTCGCCCTCGAACTGGCGGAACTTGTCCTCATAGCTGCCGCGGCTCTGGTCGACGGCGCCGACGCTGACCTGGGCGACGGCCGCCCCGGCCGTCAGTGTGGACACGGCCAAGGCCGCGACCAGAATTCGGATGCGCATGAAAAACCCCACAAAATTTACCGGCCCAAGGAAGCGGCGACCTTAGCGGGCCGGGAGGGGGGCGCAAGCCGCAGAACATTACAGACCGTTCAGAGTCCGCGGCGGCCCAGCCAGCCCCGGACCAGATCGGGCCAGACGGCGGCGGGCCGGCCCTCGATCAGGCGAATGCCGAAACCGTGGCCGCCTTCCTCGAACAGATGGACCTCGACCGGAACCCGTGCCTGCCGGAGGGTGGCGGACAGCATGAGGGAATTCTCGACCGGCACGGCGGTGTCGTCCATGGCGTGCAGCAGGAAGGTGGGGGCTGCCCCCGTCCAGTCCATCTGCTCCAGGCTGTAGGCGGCAATCTGGTCTGGCGAAGGGCTTTCGCCCAGTAGTTCGCGACGCGATCCGGCGTGGGCGTAGGGGGCGGTCAGGGTCGCGACCGGATAGAGCAGTATGAGAGCGTCCGGGCGGTGGGCGTACTGATCCGCGTTGTCGATCGGGGCATAGGTGGCGTCCGGCCGCGCACCCAGCAGGCCTGCGAGATGGCCACCGGCTGAGGCGCCCAGAACGACCGTTCGATCTGCGGCGCGGCCCTCGGCGACGGCGTGCGCTCGGACGAGCCTCAGGGCGCGCTGGGCATCCTGCAAGGGCGCGTCCGGGCCCGCCGCCCAGCCGTCCGCCGGCAGGCGGTAACGCAGGACGTAGCAGGTGTAGCCCATGGCGGCGAAGACCCGGGCACAGTCCATGCCCTCCTTGTCGACCACGGCCCAGCGATAGCCGCCGCCGGGGATCAGCAGCATAGACACGCCGTTCGACCGGGCGGGCCGGACGACGGTCAGCAAGGGGTCTCGCGTGTGCTTCGCGATGCGATCGTGAAAGGCCGGGTCGGTCGAGCGCTCGACGACCTCGGGCGTAACCGTGACGCCCTCACCGCCGGGCGCCGCGCCGGGCCAGAGCCGAAGGGTTTCGACCTCCGGTTCACCTGTCGGGGCCAGAGCGGGCGATATCAGACCCAGCGCGGTCAGACCGAGAGCCTGTCGCCGGTCCAGCATGGAGGTGTCAGACCCGCTCGACGGCCATGGCCACGGCTTCGCCGCCGCCGATGCAGAGCGATGCCATGCCCCTGGTTTTGCCGTGGGCTTCCAGCGCGCCCAGCAGGGTGGCCAGAATGCGCGCGCCCGAGGCGCCGATGGGGTGGCCCAGCGCGCAGGCGCCGCCGTTGACGTTCAGTTTGGCGTGGTCGATGCCCATTTCCTTCATGGCGATCATCGGCACGACGGCGAAGGCCTCGTTGACCTCCCACAGATCGACATCGTCGACCGACCAGCCGGCCTTTTTCAGGGCCTTTTGCATGGCGGGCACGGGGGCGGTGGTGAACAGGCCGGGCTCATGCGCATGGGCGGCGTGGGCGACGACGCGGGCGACGATCGGCAGGTTCATGGCCTTGGCGACGCTCTCGCGGGTCATGACCAGCGCGGCGGCGCCGTCCGAAATGGAGCTGGCGTTGGCGGCGGTGATGGTGCCGTCCTTGGCGAAGGCTGGACGCAGGGTCGGGATCTTCTCCGGGCGGGCCTTGCCGGGCTGTTCGTCCGTCGAGACCGTTTCGGTGCCCTTGCGGCTGGTCACCTCGACGGGGGTGATTTCGGCATCAAAGGCGCCGCTCTCGATGGCGGCATTGGCCCGGCGCAGGGACTCGATGGCGTAGTCGTCCTGCTGTTCGCGGGTGAACTGGTACTGGCCGGCGGTATCCTCGGCAAAGGCGCCCATCAGCTTGCCCGGCGTATAGGCGTCCTCGAGGCCGTCCATATACATGGTGTCCACGATCACATCGTGGCCGATGCGGGCACCGCCGCGGTGCTTGTTCATGACGTAGGGGGCGCCGGTCATCGACTCCATTCCGCCCGCGACGATGATGTCGGCGGTCCCGGCCAGCAGTGCGTCATGGGCCATCATGGCGGCCTGCATGCCCGAGCCGCACATCTTGTTGACCGTGGTCGCCTCGACATGTTTGCCAAGGCCCGCACCGATGGCGGCCTGACGGGCCGGAGCCTGGCCCAGACCCGCCGGCAGGACGCAGCCCATGAAGATCTGCTCGATCTTGTCCGCGCTGACGCCGGCGCGCTCGACCGCGGCCTTGACGGCGGTGGCGCCCAGATCGGTCGCCTTGACGCCGCTCAGCGCGCCCTGAAAGCCCCCCATCGGGGTGCGGGCAAACGCGACGATGACGACGGGGTCAGTGGGTTGGGTCATGGAAAACAGTCCCTCGGATACGAATAAGGTGAAGGCTAGATCGGCTTTTGTGCGCTGCAACGCAAGTCTGTTTGCAGCTGCGCTCAAACCCCGGGCGTGCGACGCGGCCCGAAAAGTTTGCGCCTTTGCCGGGCCAGAGCCAGAGGGCGTCCATCCGGCGCGAAGGCGATACCGTCATCCAACGCCCAGCCGCCGGAAACGTCCCGCGTGCGGAACTGAAAAATGGCCCAGCCCTCGGGCGAGGTGTCGGGTGTCACCGGCTCGATCAGGTCATAGCGCAGGTCGACGCTGGCCGAAGGCACGGGCGGCACGGGCAGTACCGTCATGTAGGACGGGAAGATGCCGTCCAGCAGGAAGCACAGGCTGAGTTCGTCGAGCGGTCGGCGGTCGATGGTGCGCATCCACAGCCGCAGGGTCGGGTCCGACAGGGGGGAGCCGCCGCCGATCTTCGCACCGCCGTCGAACCGATGCTCGATGTAGCGGGTGAACCAGGGGGCCAGCCGTGGATCGACCGGGGTCGGGTCCAGATCCTTGAACGGCGTGGGGGAGGGGTTGAGCGGCCGGACCTCTGGACCGTGCCCGAGCGTCCCGAATGTGCCGAGGGCCGAGAGGGCGGGGCGACCCGGCTGCCCGGCCCTGACCGAGGCATAGGCGACCGTGCGACCCCCTCGCTCCAGCGCGGGCGAGAAGGTCACCGGGGCAAAGCGGGCCGCGGCCAGATACTGGACCGTCAGGGTCATCAGCGGGGGCTGGAGGTCCAGTCCTTCGCGCATGGCTCGGACCGCGAGGGCCGCCATCAGGCCCCCGAACGGCGCGCCCTTGTCCGCAGGCCAGGCCAGCGGGGCGTTGGAAAAGTCCGCCGTCAGATCGGCGATCCGGTCCGGCCCGTCGGCGGGCGTCAACGCGAGCGCCTGATCGAGAGTCTGACGCGGCACGGGAGAGGTCATGCGAAGGGTCCATTGCGAAAAAGGACGGACTGGCAAACATAAGCGGAGGGTTCAGAATGACAACCCACTTGCAATCAGCCTGCCGCCACGTCACCTTTCCGTCATGGG
>CAXICH010000157.1:0-5647 GCA_964022245.1 uncultured Alphaproteobacteria bacterium | reverse complement strand
AGGGCCGCACCCGCTGCGTGGCCGCGCTGGCGCAGGTCGTCCTTCGGGGCTTCGACGTCCTCCAGATCGATCCAGTCGACCTCCAGCCAGTCGCCGACGTTCCAGAGGCGATCGTCCTGATTGCGCGTATCGGCGCCGGTCCGCCCGCGGATGGCCATGGCCTGCAGCTTGCCGCCCTCGACCAGCCTGCCCGGGGTGTTGGGGATGAAACGGTAGAAGAGGCCGTCGTTCATGTCCTCGGTCAGATAGACAATGCCGGTCCGGGGATCGATGCAGACCGCCTCGTGATCGAACCGGCCCATGGCCTTGAGCGGTACGGGCTCGACCAGTCCCCCGGCCGTCGCCGGGACCTCGAAGACGAAGCCGTGCGGCCGGGTGACGTCGTCGGACTCGGGCAGTTCGGTGTTTTCCTCGCAGGTCAGCCAGCTGCCCCACGGCGTTATACCACCACAGCAGTTGGTCGAGGTGCCGATCAGCGACAGGTGCTCCCGGACCGTGCGGCGGCTCCCGAGATCATAGATGAGGGTGGTCGTGCCGCCCGGCAGGGGGCGCCCGTCCTTGTAGGTGTCATAGGCCCGGGAGGCGTCGACACCGTTGATGCGCTCCTGATTCAGGCCGCCCGGGCCGAGGTTGCGGTGCAGGGCGCTGGAGCCCTTAAGCTCGTGGTTGCGGACCAGCGCCACGCGCCCGCCGCCGAGGTCAAAACAGCCCATGCCGTCCGGCTGCCCGGGCACGAACAGGCCGTCGTCCATGGTGTCGCCGCTCTGGGAGATGACCTGGTAGGTAAAGCCCTCCGGCAGGTCCAGCAGGCCGCCGGGATCGGTCTTCAGGGGGCCGTAGCCCTCGACCTCGTTGATATAGGTCTCGGCAGACTGCGCACGGGCGAAGCGGGCGAGGCCGGAGAAGGCGAGGCCGGCGGCACCGGCGGTCAGCAGTTGGCGGCGGATCAGGGACATGAGGGGCTCCTAGCGCCCCGTATATGCCGCCTCAACAGGCCCGGATCATCACCATTCGATGACGTTTCGGGGACGGATCGTCACACGTCCAGATCGGCCTGGGCGAAGCGGGCATTCTGCTGGATGAAGTCGAAGCGCGGCTCGGCCTTTTTGCCCATCAGTCGCTCGACCAGATCGGCGATTTCGTCCTCCGACTCGGGCAGGGTGACGCGGGCCAGGGTCCGCTTTTTCGGATCCATGGTGGTTTCCTTGAGCTGGGACGCCATCATCTCGCCCAGCCCCTTGAAGCGCCCGATCTCGACCTTGCGGCCCTTGAAGGTGGTGGCCATCAACTCGTCGCGGTGCGCCTCGTCGCGGGCGTATTCCGACAGGCTGCCCGCCTGGATGCGGTACAGCGGCGGCAGGGCCATGAACAGCCGGCCTTCGCGTACCACCTCGGGCATGACGCGATAGAAATAGGTGATCAGCAGCGCCGCGATGTGGGCCCCGTCGACGTCGGCGTCAGTCATGATGATGACCCGCTCATAGCGCAGGTCACCAAGGCTGAACCGGTTGCCCGGCTGCACCCCGAGCGCCAGCGCCAGATCCGAGAGCTCGATATTGGCGCGCAGCTTGTCCGCCGTGGCCGAGGCCACATTCAGGATCTTGCCTCGCAGCGGCAGGATCGCCTGGGTCGCCCGGTCGCGCGCCTGTTTGGCCGAGCCGCCGGCCGAGTCACCCTCGACGATGAACAGTTCGGTGCCCTCGGCGGCCTGACGCGTACAGTCGGCCAGTTTGCCGGGCAGGCGCAGCTTGCGGGTGGCGGCAGCGCGCTGGACTTCCTTGTCCTTGCGGCGCTTCAGCCGGTCTTCGGCCCGATCGATGACAAAGCCCAGCAGGGCGTTGGCCTGTTTCGGACTTTCGGTCAGCCAGTGGTCGAACGGATCGCGCAGCAGGTTCTCGACCAGTCGCTGACCCTCGGGGGACGACAACCGGTCCTTGGTCTGGCCCTGGAACTCGGGATTGCGGATGAAGACCGAGATCAGGGCGCCGGCATTGGCGATCACATCCTCGGCGGTGATGATCGCGGCGCGCTTTTCGTTCGACAGCTCGCCATAGGCCTTGAGGCCCTTGACCAGGGCGGCGCGGAAGCCGGCCTCGTGGGTGCCGCCGTCGGGGGTCGCCACAGTGTTGCAGTAGGACTGGACGAAGCCGTCAGCCTCGCCAAAGCCGATCGGGCTCCAGGTCACGGCCCATTCGACGGCCCCGGTCTCGCCCTTGCGCTCGACCCGGCCGCTGAAGGCCGGGGTGACGGTCTCCAGTTCGCCGATCCGCTCGACCAGGGCATCGGCCAGGCCGTTCGGAAAGTGGAAGACCGCGGTCTCGGGGGTGGCGTCGATGATCCGCTCGGGCGCACAGGTCCAGCGGATTTCCACGCCCCGGAACAGATAGGCCTTGGACCGCGTCATCCGGAACAGGCGTGCGGGCTTGAAGGCGGCGCCGGTGCCAAAGATCTCTGCGTCCGGCCGGAAGCGGATCAGGGTGCCGTGCTTCTTTGACGGCTGGCGTTTCTCAAGGCCGCCCTGCGGCAGGCCGCGCGAAAAGCTCTGGTGCCATTCATGACCATCGCGCCAGACGGTGACATCCAGCTGGTCGGACAGGGCGTTGACGACGGACACGCCCACGCCGTGCAGGCCGCCCGAGGTCTCATAGGCCTTGCCCGAGAATTTGCCGCCCGAGTGCAGCACCGTCATCACGACCTCGAGCGCCGACTTGCCGGGGTGTTTCGGATGGGGATCAACGGGGATGCCCCGGCCGTCGTCCTGGACGGACAGGAAGCCCTCGGCGTCCAGCTCGACCTTGATCAGTTTGGCGTGGCGGGCCACCGCCTCGTCCATGGCATTGTCGAGCACTTCGGCGAACAGGTGGTGCAGGGCCCGCTCATCCGTGCCGCCGATGTACATGCCGGGGCGTTTGCGAACCGGCTCCAGCCCTTCCAGAACCTCGATCGAGGAGGCGGAATAGCCGGTCGCCGCAGAGGCAGCCGGTGCCGGCTCGGTCGGCGGGGCCGCCGTTACGGGAGCCGCCACCGGCGTCGCCGCGGCGCGCACGGGCTCGGCCGCCGGCTTTTCGGGCTCGGACCCGGGCAGATCGAAGAGGGACGGCGACGAGGAGGGAGGCATGACCTCAGTTTGGAACGATTCGAGGGGAGGTGAGGTAGGCCCCTCGAGGGCGTCGGGCAAGCGGAACCGTCGAACTGTGGCGTCGCGGCATCGGGTCAGGCGTCAGGGCCCGGGTTGTCAGGGCCAGAAACAGGGCCCATGGCAGGTTGGCGTGGCTGAGCAACACGCTCTCGGACGTGCTCAGCACGGCAAAGACCAGCAAGTAGGCCAGCGAGAACCCGCCCTCGCGGAATCCCTGTCCGCCCAGCCGGATGATGAGCGCGATCAGGGTGATCGCCATCACCGTGCCGACCAGGATCGCACCGGGCCAGCCGACCTGGACCAGCAGATCGATCCAGCCGTTGTGGGCCGAGGGAACCAGCCAGCCGGTCTCAAGCCGGACATAGTGGGCGGGCACCGACTCCTTGCCCCAGAAGGCGCTGTAGCCGAACCCGGTCCAGGGGCGTTCGGCGACGCGCCGCATCAGGCTTTCCCAGATGTCCGTCCGCCCGGTCAGGGTCGGATCCTTGCCAAGCAGCTCAAGGATCAGCGCGGAGTTGTCGGTCCAGACCCAGGCGGCGATCCCTGCCGACGTCACGGCACCCCAGATTGCGACCACCGACAGCACCGGACCGCCGCGCCGCATGGCCCAGAGACCGCCAATCACCCCCAGCCCCGCCATCAGACACAGCAGCGAAGTCTTGGACTGGGTTCCCAGCATCAGGCCGACACTCAGCGCCAGGGTCAGCAAGGCCGTCCAGACGGTCCGCTCATCCCGGTCGGGCGCCGCCAGCACTGCCGCCGTGGCCACCGCCGTGGCCACCATGACGATGCCCATCTGGTTCTTCTCGTACCAGAGCCCGCGCCACAGGCCGGCATTCTCCGCCTGATGGATGCCGATGGCGGGAAAGGCGAGGACCATCACCAGACTGCCGACCGCCATCACCAGCCCGGTGTACATCAGCAGGCGCGGCAGCTGCGCTCCGGTAAAGGCGGCTCCCAGATAAACGGCAAAGGCGCTGGTCATGAACAGGGCGATCACGCGCCGGTCGGTCACACCCGGATCGATCGACCAGTAGCGCGAGGCCAGCGCCAGCAGGGTCAGGAGACCGAGAATGATCCACGCCGGCCAGGCCGACGCCATCCGGCCCAGACGATGGAGGATCAGACCCAGGGTGATGGCGTAGACCGGCAGCCATATCAGCCGAAGGATCGGCGTCTCACCCTGATCCGGCGCAAATACCGGGCCGATCAGCGCCCCCGTCAGCATGACGATCACAAAGCCCGCCGCCACCTGTTCCCACAGGGGCGGCGCGGGCAGGCTCAGAGCAGGGTATGGACGGGAGTCGCGCACGGCGTCAGAGTCTTATGGCTGGGTTAACGAAGAATGGCGGCATGCTGCAGAGTTTGTTTGGAGCCAGGACCTTCCTGGATACGGATGTGGAAGCCTGGCAGCTCGAGACCTGGGCCTTGCTGCTGGCCCATTTCGGCGGCGAGATTCCGTTTCGTGACATCCCGCTGGTCTCACCCACGCCCAACTTCTTTCCACCAACGGAGGCAGAAGGACACGCGCGCGCCCTGAACGTCTTCGACTGTACGCGTCGGGCGATGAACATCGAGACCTGGCCTTGTCGGCTGGAGGTGCAAACCCCTCGCAGAGGCGGCGAGCGGGTCTCGGAATTTGTAACCCTGGGCGATGTCTCAGCGCCGAACGGGACGTTCCGCTCCGATCCGGACGGGAGCATTGTGATCACCTATGCACCGGAACTCCTCGCCGCCCCGGTCGAGATGATCGCCACCTTCGCGCACGAGCTGTCGCATTATCTTCTGGCCGCCATGCCGGATGCAGCGCTCGACGAGACCCATGAATTGATGACGGACCTCATGGTTGCCTACTCGGGGTTCGGGATCTTCGGTGCCAACGCCTGTTTCAGCTTCCAGCAGCATGCCGACGCCTTCGGCCAGGGATGGAGCAGCCGGCACAATGGCTATCTCTCGCCGCGCAGCTGGGCCTTCGCCCTCGCCGTGTTCACGGCTCTGCGGGAGACGGATGACGGCATGGAGCGGTGGCTGGTCCCCGAGATCGCCAGCTTATGGCGCCAGGCTTCGAAGTATCTTGGCCGCCATCCCCATCTGCTCGTCCCGCTGAGGGATATCATGGGCCAGGCGCTCAAACCTTCTCCACGAAGCTGTCGATGACCTTTTTCTCGCCCGCCTTTTCGAAGGCGACGCGCAGCTTGTTGCCTTCGATCCCCTGGATCCGGCCATAGCCGAACTTCTGGTGAAACACGCGCTCGCCGCGACTCCACTGTCCTGACGGGGCCGCGGTCGTCGGGCTTTCGACGCGCCGGGCGACGCCTTCGATGGGCGGGGTGCGCTGCGCCGAGCCCGAGGTTGCCCTCTGCTGGGCCCGTTTCCAGCCCGGGCTGTCGTAGCCGCCGCCGAAGGTCGTGCCTTCGGACCAGCGGTCCTGGACCTGGCGCGCGCTGGGGGCGGCGCCGTAATAGCCGGTTTCGCTTTCCGGCTGGACGTTGTCGATCGGCAGTTCGT
>CAXICH010000156.1:0-5648 GCA_964022245.1 uncultured Alphaproteobacteria bacterium | reverse complement strand
TGCTGCCGCTGGCGATCTGCGGGGTCTGTATCGTGACCTCGATCATCGGCAGCTTCTTCGTCCGTCTGGGCAAGTCCAACAATATCATGGGGGCCCTGTATCAGGGGCTGATCGTGACCGGCGTGCTGTCGGTGGCGGCGCTGTGGTTCGTCGTTGACCAAATGGTCGGCGGCCCGGTGACGGCGCTGGGCGGTCAGGCGGGTGAGCGGGTCATCGAGCCCATGAACCTGTTCTGGGCCGGTCTGGTCGGTCTGGCGGTCACGGCCGCCATCGTGGTGATCACCGAGTATTATACGGGGTCGAACTTCCGCCCCGTGCGGTCGGTGGCCAATGCCTCGGTGTCGGGTCACGGCACCAATGTCATCCAGGGTCTGGCCGTCTCGCTGGAATCTACGGCGCTTCCGGCGTTGACCATCATCATCGGGATCGTCACCAGCTATCAACTGGCGGGCCTGTTCGGCATTGCCATCGCCACCACCACCATGCTGGGTGTGGCGGGGATGATCGTGGCGCTGGACGCCTTTGGACCGGTCACCGACAACGCCGGCGGCATTGCCGAGATGGCGGGCCTGCCGGCCGAGGTGCGGACCTCGACCGACGCGCTCGACGCCGTCGGCAACACCACCAAGGCCGTCACCAAGGGTTATGCCATCGGTTCGGCGGGCCTTGGGGCGCTGGTGCTGTTCGCGGCCTATACCTCTGATCTCGACTATTTCTCGGCCAATCCGGAGCTCTATCCGTTCTTTGCCGGGATGGGCGAGATCAACTTCGGGCTGACCAACCCCTATGTGGTCGTCGGTCTGCTGTTCGGGGGGCTGCTGCCCTTCCTGTTCGGCGGGATGTCGATGATGGCGGTGGGGCGTGCGGCCGAGTCGGTTGTGGCCGAGGTGCGCCGTCAGTTCCGCGAGAACCCGGGCATCATGACCTATGAGACCAAGCCCGAATATGGCCGTGCGGTCGATATCCTGACCCGGGCGGCCATCAAGGAAATGATCGTGCCGTCGCTGCTGCCGGTGCTGTCGCCGATCGTGCTGTTCGTCGGCATCCTGGCGATTTCGGACAAGGCCACGGCCTTCGCCGCGCTGGGCGCCATGCTGATGGGCGTGATCGTCACCGGCCTGTTCGTCGCCATCTCGATGACGTCGGGCGGCGGCGCCTGGGATAATGCCAAGAAGGTCATCGAGGAGGGCTTCACCGACTCGAATGGCGTGCTTCACGGCAAGGGGTCCGAGGCCCACAAGGCTGCGGTGACCGGCGATACGGTGGGCGATCCCTACAAGGATACGTCCGGCCCGGCCGTCAACCCGATGATCAAGATCACGAACATCGTGGCCCTGCTGCTTCTGGCCGTTCTGGCCAGCGGCAATATCGGCTAGCAGTCGCGTTACCTCCCCGCGCCCCGGGCGCGGGGAGGCCCCACGGAAAAGGCCCCGGAGAGCGATCTCCGGGGCCCTTTTTGTGCCTGTGTTGGCGTCGCGGACGCTCCCGGCTTGAGGCGTTAGTCCGGGCGACGCTGGCCGGGGACGTCCTCGTCGGTTCGCGGAAGCTGGCCGCGGCCGACGTTGCCGAGCAGTTGTTCGATGATGGTCAGTTCGCGACCGCGGGTCGGGGTCTCGTTGCGATTCATGGCGACCTCCTGGCCGTCGTCGAGACCGAGGGTGCGGACGCCCGCGACATTTCCGGCGCCGTCGAAAGTGATCTCGGTCACATTGCGTTGCGCGACGAAGGCCCGGTTGAAGGTGTATTTCCGCGTGGTCTGGCTGATGTAATACCAGACGCTGTCGTCCTCGAAGACCGAGGTGGCCGACGGCGAGCCCAGCTGGGCCAGGACGGTTTCCTTGGTGTCGGTGCCGATCGCGATATCGGCCGGCTTCACATCAATGGCCTGAAAGCCATGCACACCCACGACCGGGGCACAGGCGACAAGCCCGGCAGACAGGACGAGGGCGGCGACGAGGGACTTGGAACGGTTCATGGACAGCGCCTGCGACAATACAAGGTCTTTGACCTAGACCCTGCCGCGTCCTAGTTCAACGTCGCGGCGGAAAAGGGGCCGTATGATCATGCTGAAAAATCTTCTCGGGCTCAGGGAAAAGACCACGCCGGGCCGCGAGGCCTACGGTCTGGCGGTCACCCGCGCCCGCGCCCGCGAGTTCTACGTCGACCACGGGGTCGACGACCGGATCGACGCGCGATTCGAGCTCTATACCCTGCATGTACTGCTGCTGGTGTTGCGGTTGCGCGACGAGGACTCGCCCGGGGCCCGGGACGCGGCCCAGGACCTGTTCGACACCTATGTCTCGGCCCTCGACAATGCGTTGCGCGAACTGGGTGTCGGCGATGTCGCGGTGTCCAAGAAGATGCGCAAGCTGGGCGAGGCCCTGTATGGCCGGATGCAGGCCTATGAAACGCCCCTGCGAGCGGATGATGCCGCCGGTCTGGCCGAAGCGCTGGACCGCAATGTCTACGCCGGCGCGGGCGCGGATCACGCCCCGTGGCTGGCGCGCTATGCGCTGGAGTCGCGGCAGCGTCTGGCGGCCCAGCCGGTCGCCGCCTGCCTGAAAACGCCTGACTGGGCCGGAGTGTCCGCATGAGTGCCAAGCCCCCCGTCCTTGTCGAGGCCGTCCGGATCAACCAGATCGGGGAGAAGCGGACCTTCAGCCTGGCCCCTGATGCCGAAACCCGTCGCGCCATCGCAATGTGGCTGAAAATTCTGGACCTGCCCCGGTTTGAGGCCGAGCTGACACTGGTTCCGGCCCGGACCGGCTGGCATTTGTCGGGATGCCTGACCGGCCAGGCGATCCAGGCCTGCGGCCTGACGCTGGAGCCGATCGAGGAACAGATCAACGACACCTTCGGCATGGACTTTGTCGAGGCCGAAGAGGCCGGGGACGCGTCCGAAGTGGAGGTCATCCTGGATGAGGACAGCCCGGATATCATCACGGATGGCCGGATCGACGTGAGCCGGCATGTACTGGAGCATCTGTCGCTCGCACTCGACCCCTTTCCCCGCAAACCCGGCGCTGTGTTCGAGGCCCCGGAGGAGACGGCGGAGATTTCGCCGTTCGCCGTGCTGAAAGGCCACGTGAAGCCGCGCACCGATAGCGACGACTGAGTCTGCACAACGGTTGCATCCGGCGGGCCGGGCGCTATCGTCCGCCACCCGTGGCCGACCGGCCCCCTGGAGTTTTTCCGCTTGTCGAAGACGCTCGTCATCTCGCTGGACGCCATGGGCGGCGATCATGGTCCTTCCGTGGTTGTGGGGGGGGTCGCTGACTATCTGAAGGCCCATCCCGGCTCTGACCTGCGGTTCGTGATCCACGGCGATTCAGCGGCCATCGAGACCCAGATGCGCACGCACCGGCTGCCCGGTGACCGGATAGACGTCCGCCACACCGACAAGGTCGTGGCCATGGACGAGAAGCCCGCCCAGGCGCTCCGGCGGGGCAAGGGCTCCAGTCTGTGGAACGCCATCGAATCGGTGAAGGGCGGCGAGGCCGCTGCGGTCGTTTCGGCCGGCAACACCGGCGCCCTCATGGCCATTTCAAAGCTGCAGCTGCGCATGGCCGCGCCGGGTCTGGAGCGTCCGGCCATTGTCGCCAGCTGGCCGACCCTGCGCGGGATCACAGCCGTGCTTGACGTCGGCGCCAACATCGACTGCGACGCCGCCCAGCTGATCGAGTTCGCCATCATGGGCGAGGCCTTCCAGACGGCCGTGCACGGCACAAGGCGCCCGACCATCGGCCTGCTGAACGTCGGCTCGGAGGACATGAAGGGCCATGAGCAGGTGCGCGAGGCCCACCGCCTGCTGCGCAGCGGGGCGTTCGATCTGGACTATCACGGCTTTGTCGAGGGCGATGACATCGCCAAGGGCACGGTCGATGTGATCGTGACCGACGGCTTTACGGGCAATGTCGCCCTGAAGACCGCCGAGGGCACAGCGCGCTTCATCTCGGCCCTGCTGAAGGAAGCCCTGATGTCGGGCCTGCCGTCGCGCTTCGGGGCCATGATGGCCCTGCCGGCGCTGAAGAAGATGCGCAACCGCATCGACCCCAATGCCATCAATGGCGGGCCGCTGCTGGGACTGAACGGGATCGTGGTGAAGAGCCACGGCGGGGCCAGCGCCTATGGGTTCGGCAATGCCATCCGCGTGGCTGGCGACCTGGCCCGCAGCGATTATATGACCAAGGTCAGCGCCAATCTGAAGCGCATGACGACCGTCCTCGAGGAGGACGAGGCCGGACCCGCGTCCGGGACCGGTGTGGAGGCTGTTCAGTGACTGTTGTTCGTAGCGCCGTGACCGGCGTCGGTGCCTATCTGCCGGAAAAGGTCGTGACCAACGCGGATCTGGCGGAATTCGTCGACACCTCTGACGAATGGATCGTGGAGCGCACCGGTATCCGTCAGCGGCATCAGGCGGCCCCGGACCAGCCGACCAGCGATCTGGCAGTCGAGGCGGCCCGCAAGGCCCTGGCCGAGGCCGGAAAGACGGCGGCCGACGTCGACCGGATCATCGTGGCCACGACCACCCCGGACATGACCTTTCCGGCCACCGCCTCGATCGTGCAGCGCAAGCTGGGCGTTCCGGTCTGTGTGGCGTTTGACATCCAGGCAGTCTGTTCGGGCTTCGTTTATGCCCTGACCGTGGCCGACGGCTTCGTCGCGCGCGGCACCTCGAAATGCGCCCTCGTGATCGGCGCCGAGGAGATGACCCGACTGATGGACTGGGAAGACCGGACCACCTGCGTCCTGTTCGGGGACGGGGCGGGCGCCGTGGTGCTGGAACCCGTCGAGGGGCAGGGGACACCGGCGGATCGCGGGATTCTGGGGTCGGCTCTGCGCTGCGACGGCACCAAGACCGACCTGCTGTACGTCGACGGGGGGCCGGCCACGACGGGCCAGGTCGGCCATCTGCGCATGCTGGGCAATCAGGTCTTCCGCCACGCCGTCGTCAACATTGCCGAAGCCATCACCGCCGCCGCCAGGGCGGCCGGGATCGAGATCGCGGATGTTGACTGGTTTGTCCCGCATCAGGCCAACCAGCGGATTATCAAGGGGGTCGGTGACCGGCTTGGCCTGGACGAGAACAAGGTCATCTCGACCGTGGCGGTGCATGCCAATACCTCGGCCGCGTCCATTCCCCTGGCCCTCGATTCGGCCATCCGCGACGGGCGGATCAAGCGCGGCGATCTCGTGCTGCTGGAGGCCATGGGCGGCGGTCTGACGTGGGGTGCATGCGCTCTTCGCCTGTAAAACGAATTTACGCCTTTCCATTTCAACGCCTTTCAGCCTTTATTGGCGGTTGGAACTTCAGAGAGGGGAGGGACGCTTGGACGACCATCACACGCTGACCCGGGCCGATCTGTGCGACGCCGTGCACGAGGCGCTGGGTCTGTCGCGCAATGAGTGCGCGACGCTGGTCGAACGGACCCTCGGTCTGATCGTGGAATCGCTGGAGCGCGGGGAGACCGTGAAGCTGTCCGGTTTCGGTGTCTTCCAGGTCCGCGAGAAGCGCGCGCGCATGGGGCGCAATCCCAAGACCGGGGTGCCCGCCGCCATCAATCCGCGTCGGGTCATCAGCTTCCGCGCTTCCCAGATCATGAAAAGCCGCGTCCACGGCGCCGCCGGCTGAACGGAGGGCCGCGCGT
>CAXICH010000155.1:0-5656 GCA_964022245.1 uncultured Alphaproteobacteria bacterium | reverse complement strand
GTTCGCCGATGCAGACGGCTTTTCCGACTTCCAGGCGATCGACGTCCTGAGCGCGCGCTACATCGAGGTCTACAAGGGCGCCAACACCCTGCGTTTCGGCGGCGCCCAGTTGGGCGGGGCCGTGAATATCGTGTCGACGACCGGCCGCACCGCCACCTTCGACAACCAGCTGCGCGTCGAGGGAGGCTCGTTCGACAGCTATCGGGCCCAGTTCGCCATGGCCCGCCAGTGGGAAGACTGGGATCTGTACGCCGCCGTCTCGGGCATGGAGTCCGACGGCTATCGCGACCACGCGGAACAGTCGCAGGGGCGGCTGACGCTGAACCTCGGCCGCTCATTCGGCGAGGACCGCGAGGTGCGACTGGTCTTCCAGGCCGGTGACATCCAGCAGGACCTGCCCGGGGCCCTGACGCTGACCCAGGCGCTGGAAACCCCGGAAATGGCCAATGCCGGTGCCATCGCGCTGGATCAGGCGCGCGACCTGACCGTCAAGCGACTGACGCTTCAGACCCGCTGGCGCCTCGACGACTCGACCGTCTTCGAAGGCGCGGTCTGGGGCTGGCAGAAGGACCTGTGGCACCCGATCTTCCAGGTCCTGCAGTCCGACAGCCATACCACGGGTCTGTTCGGTCGGTTCGACTGGACGGGTCAGGTCGGCGGCATGAAGGCCGACCTGTTCTATGGCCTCAGCTATCGCGACGGTCAGGTCGATGTGCAGCGCTACATCAACACCGGCGGCCTGCCCGGGGCGATCACCGCCGACGGCGTGCAGGACGCCACGGGCCTGGACGTCTTTGCCGAGGGCCGGCTGTTCGTCACCGATCACCTCGCCCTCGTGGCCGGGGGCTCCTATGGACGGGCCACCCGCGACTATGTCGACCGTCGCAATGCCGCCAACAATGACGGCATCACCTATGACTGGTTCTCGCCGCGTCTGGGCCTGTTGTGGGAGAGCGAAGACGGCGTGCAGGTCTATGCCAACGTCACCCGTTCGGTTGAACCGCCGACCTATGGTGCGCTGGTGCAGGCGCCGCTGACCGGCTTCTCGCCCGTCGATATCCAGGACGCCTGGACCGCAGAGATCGGTACCCGGGGCCGCCGGGGTGCCCTCGCCTGGGACGTCACCGTCTATCGCAGCCAGATCGACGGCGAGATCCTGAATTACATCGTCGGTCCGGACATTCCGGCCGCGACGTTCAACGGCGACCGTACCATCCACCAGGGCCTTGAGGCCGGACTGGAATGGACCCTGCCGGTCACGCCGGCTGGGGGCACCGCTGTCCTGCGACAGACCTATAATTACAATGACTTTTACTTCGATCAGGATGTGCTGTGGGAGGGCAACCGCCTGCCGGTCGTGCCCGAACACCAGTACCGGGCCGAGCTGACCTGGCGGCATCCGTCGGGCCTGTTCGTCACCCCGACGGCCGAGTGGCGCATCAGTGACGTCTGGGTCGACTACGCCAACACGCTCGAGGCGCCCGGCTTCACCGTCTGGGGCCTGAACGGCGGCTGGGACTTCGACAACGGCACCACCCTGTTCGTCGACGCCCGCAATCTGACGGACGAGCGGTACGTCAGCGAGATCAGCGCCGTCACCGACGCGCGCACGGCCTCGACCGCCGTCTTCATGCCCGGCGAGGGCCGCTCGCTGTTCATCGGTCTGCGACTGAACTACTGATCCGGAAAAGGGCCGGGGCGGCGTGCGCGTCGCCCCGGCAGATCTTCATGACCTCATCATCTCCGCCGCCCCTTTCCGACGCCTTTCGCGCTGTCTGGCGCTGGCATTTCTTTGCCGGGCTGTTTGTCCTGCCGTTCCTGATGCTGATGGCCCTGACCGGCGGTCTCTATCTCTACAAGGCCGAGATCGAGGGGCTGGCCTACGGCAGGATGGCCGCCGTGGAGGTCGGCGAAACCCGCGTGTCGGCCGATCAGTGGCAGAGGGCGGCGGAGCAGGCCGTCGGTGGCACGGCCGCCGCCGTGGTGGTCCCGGATCGCCCGGATCGGGCGGTGCAGGTTCGCGTCCGCACGGATCAGGGCGAGCGGACGGCCTTTGTCGATCCCTACACCGGCACGGTAGCCGGCACAGTCGGCGGACAAGGGCTGATGGAGGTCGTCAAAAAGCTGCACAGCCTCGAGCTGTTCGGCAAGCCCTTCAACATCCTGGTCGAGATCGTCGCCGGCTGGGCCATCATCCTCGTCGCGACCGGACTGTTTCTGTGGTGGCCGCGCAGGGGCCGCGACGTTGCGGTCGCCCTGCCCCGACCCGGCGACCCGGCCCGGCGGCCCTTCTGGCGAAACGCCCATGCCGTGACCGGTCTCTATGCCGGCGGGATCATCCTGTTCCTCGCCCTGACGGGCATGCCCTGGTCGGCAGTCTGGGGCGACAAATTCCTGAACGTGATGCGCGAGAGCGGTCTCGGCCGCCCTCCGGCGCCCGCAGCCGCCAGCCCCTGGAGCCACGGCAAGGACCACAACGCCCCGTCCGGCACCGGCTGGACCATGGAGCATGCCGTGCTGCATGTCCCGACCGAGGGGCCCGGGATCCTGTCCCGCGTGATCGCCACCGCCGATACCGAGGGCATGGGCCTGCCCTACACCGTCTCGATCCCCGCAGACCCGTCGCTGGCCTTTACCGTCTCGCGCGTCACCCGACAGGCCGAGGACGCCCGCAGCCTGTATGTCGACGGCATGACCGGACAGGTGGTCGCTGACCTGCGCTGGGACCAGTTCGGGACCGGCGCCAGGGCCTTCGAATGGGGCATCGCCGTCCACCAGGGAATGCAGTACGGCGAGATCAACCGGCTGATCATGCTGCTGGGCTGTATCGGCATCTGGGTGCTGGGCATCAGCGGCGGGCTGATGGCATGGAAGCGTCGTCCGAGGGGGAGCGGCCTCAGCGCGCCGCCGAAGCCGACCGATCCGCGGGCGCGCGCCGCCGTGCTGGGCATTGTCGTGCCGCTGGGGATCATCTTCCCCCTCACCGGCCTGTCGCTGCTGGCGGCGCTGGGCCTTGAGGCGGCCTGGCGGCGGCTCCGCCCCCGGAACTGAGCGGTTCATCCACAGGCGGACGCGCTTGTCCCCCCTGACCACAGGCGGCCCTGATGGCTTTGGGCCGGGTTCTGATATGTCACCGGCATGACCGCTTCCCCGGACAGACCCGGACAGATGCGACTGCCCCTCCGGCGCGGCCTGAGCGGGCATGAGGAGGCGTTTGTCGTCTCGGCCTCCAATGCGGCGGCCCATGAGGCGCTGCAGGGCTGGCCCGCCGCGCGGGGGGGCGCCGCGGCCTTGTGTGGCCGCACGGGGTCGGGAAAGAGCCACCTGGCGCGCCTGTGGGCCGAGCGTGGCGGCGCCCTGCCCTTCGACGGCATGGAAGTGGCCTTGGCGGACCCGCTGGAGCTGGAGGGGCGACGGCTGCTGCTCGATGCGGCCGAGACGGTCGATGACGAGACCCTGTTCCACCTGCTGAACCTCGCCCAGGCCCCCGGCGGCGCCCTCCTGCTGGTTTCGCGCGACCCGCCCGGGTCATGGCCCGTGGCCCTGCCCGATTTGCAGTCGCGCCTGAATGGGCTGCTGGTGCTCGGCATTCAGCCGCCGGACGACGCGGTGCTGGCCGCCATCTTCCGCGCCCGTTTCGCCGAACGCAGCCTGCAGCCGGCCGATGACGTGATTGACTATCTGATCCGCCGCGTGGACCGGTCGGCCGGCATCGTCGAGCAGGTCGTCGACCTGCTGGACCAGGCCCACGCCCCCGTCACCCGCGTTCTCGCGCGCAAGGTCCTGGGCGAAAGCGGCGACCTGTTCGCCCCGGAGTGAGATCGGAGGTTGCGACTGTCATTCGCACGGGTCAGAACCGCATCATGACGGAAGCGCCTTCTCCAGAACTGTCCTCCATCAGCGATCAGGCCGTGGGCGAGGTCGTGCCCTCGTCCCGTGCGCCGCAGCTGAAGCTGTCCGAGTCGCTGATGGCCTCGCCCGAGCGCTTCATCAACCGCGAGCTCTCGTGGCTGGCCTTCAACGGCCGGGTCATGGAGGAGGCCTCGAACCCGGCGCATCCGCTCCTCGAGCGGCTCCGCTTCCTGTCGATCTCGGCCAACAATCTGGATGAGTTCTTCATGACCCGCGTCGCCGGACTGAAGGGCCAGGTCCGCGAGCGGGTGCGGGTCCTGTCGGCTGATGGCCTGACCCCCAGCCAGGCGCTTGAGCGGGTGAACACCGCCGCCGGCGAGCTGATGGCCCATCAGCAGAAGCGCTGGCGCAAGCTGAAAGGGGAACTCGCCCAGGCCGGCATCGAGGTGATCGACGCCACCCGCGCCACCAAGACCGAGCGCGAACGACTGGAGCCCGAATTCCTGAACCAGTTGTTCGCCATCCTGACCCCGATGGCCATCGACCCGGCCCACCCCTTTCCCTTCCTGCCCAATCTCGGGTTCTCGCTGGCACTGAAGCTGCGCAGGCGGCGGGACAACCGGATCCTGTATGCGCTGGTGCCGGTCCCGACCCAGGTCAAACGCTTCTGGCCGCTGGCCACCGACGGCCGCTCGACCAAGGGCCGCACCCGCTATGTGACGCTGGAGAGCCTGCTGATGCTCTTCATCGACCACCTGTTCCCCGGCTGTGACGTGCTGGAGCGTGGCACCTTCCGCCTGATCCGCGATTCCGACATCGAGATCGAGGAAGAGGCCGAGGATCTGGTCATGGAGTTCGAGGAGGCCCTCAAGCAGCGGCGCATGGGCTCGGTGGTCCGGATCAAGATCGAGGCCTCCATGCCCGACGATCTGCGCGACTTCATCACCCGCGAACTGCATGCCCTGCCCCAGGACGTGGTCATGGTCGACGGCATGCTGGGTCTGGCCCAGGTGTCCGAACTGATCCCCGGTGGGCATCCCGACCTGAAATTCCCGGGCTATGAGCCGCGCTATCCCGAGCGGGTGCGTGACCACGGCGGCGACGTGTTCGCCGCCATCCGTGAAAAGGACATGCTGATCCACCATCCGTTCGAGAGCTTCGATGTGGTGGTGCAGTTCCTGCGTCAGGCCGCCCGCGACCCGAACGTCATTGCCATCAAACAGACCCTGTACCGCACCTCCCGCGACAGTCCCGTCGTCGCGGCCCTGATCGAGGCGGCCGAGAACGGCAAGAACGTCACTGCGGTGGTCGAGATCAAGGCGCGCTTTGACGAAGAAGCCAATCTGCGCTGGGCCCGGGCGATGGAGCGCGCCGGCGTGCACGTCGTCTTCGGCTTCGTCGAGTACAAGACCCACACCAAGCTGAGCGTGGTGGTGAGGCGCGAGGCGGACGCCCTGCGGTCCTATTGCCATGTGGGGACCGGCAACTATCACCCGGTCACCGCGCGCATCTACACCGACCTGTCGCTGTTCTCGTGTCGCCCGGCCCTCGCCCGCGATGCCAACCGGGTCTTCAACTACATCACCGGCTATGCCCAGCCCTACGACATGGAAGAGATGGTCGTCTCCCCGCTCAACATGAAGTCGACCCTGATCGCCCTGATCGAGAAGGAAATGGCCGCGGCCGCCCGCGGCAAACCCGCGGCCATCTGGGCCAAGATGAACTCGCTGGTCGATCCGGACATCATCGACGCCCTGTACCGCGCCAGCCAGTCGGGCGTGCGCATCGATCTGGTGATCCGCGG
>CAXICH010000154.1:0-5739 GCA_964022245.1 uncultured Alphaproteobacteria bacterium | reverse complement strand
ACCTTGCCCCAGGGATCGACCACGGTGGACCGGCCCCAGGTGGTGCGGCCGTCTTCATGCGTGCCGCCCTGGGCCGCCGCCAGCACAAAGGCACCGGTCTCGATGGCGCGCGCACGCAGCAGCACCTGCCAGTGAGCTTCGCCGGTGGGTACGGTGAAGGCGGCCGGGACAGTGATCATGCGCACATCGGGGCGGGCCTTCGCGAGGTCGCGATAGAGCTGGGGAAAGCGGATATCATAGCAGATGGACAGCCCCAAGCTGCCCCAGGGCGTGTCAGCCACGACGGCCCGGTTGCCGGGGCGCACGACCTTGCTTTCGCGCCAGCTCTCGCCGGTGTCGAGATCGACGTCAAAGACGTGCAGCTTGTCGTAGCGGGCGGTGATGCGACCCTCGGGGTCGATCAGCAGGGCGCGGTTGGCGGCGCGACCGGCCGCATCCTCCTCGGCCTTCACCATGACCGAGCCGACTTGCAGCCAGATGCCCAGTTCGCGGGCGAGGGCCGAAAGGCCTTGCACGGCGGGATCGTCAGCCTCGGGCAACAGGGTGGCGCGGCCGTCGCTACGCCGTTCGAGCCGGTTGGTCGCCTCGGGCGTCAGGATCAGTCTGGCGCCCTCGCCTGCCGCCTGACGGATCAGGGGCGCGACGTGATCCAGACCGGTCGCACTGGTGGCCGGGGTGCGGGTCTGGATCAGGGCGACGGCGAGGGTCTCGGCCATGGGCGGGGCTCAGGCTTCCAGCAGGGGGTCCAGCCCGCCGCGGGCGTCCAGGGCGTGCAGCTCGTCCGAACCGCCGATGTGGCGGTCGCCGATGAAGATCTGGGGGAAGGTAGCGCGACCGCCCGACCTGGCCGTCATCTCGGCCTTGAGTTGCGGATCATTGGAGGCGACGACCTCCTGATAGTCCACGCCTTTCTTCTTCAGTAGCATCATGGCCGAGATGCAGTAGGGGCAGCCCGGCTTGGTATAGAGAACGACATCGGCCACGGGGCAGATACTCCTTGAAAGTTACAGACAGCGGTTCAGCCCGCGGACGGGCGGATTGTTCCCCTATCTAGGCATTGTGCGGGCGGTCTGCACCCGGGCGACGACAGCGAGGTCGACGGTCCGGGCCCCGGCGTCCAGCAGGGCGCGGGCGCAGGCCTCGGCGGTGGCGCCGGTGGTCAGCACATCGTCGACCAGCAGGATCCGCCGTCCTCGCAGGCGACCGCGGCGCGCTTCAGGGACAGTGAAGACCCCCTTCACGTTCAGTTTGCGGCCCCGGGCGCCGAGGCTCCCCTGAGAAGCGGTGGCGGCCCGGCGCACCAGACTGTCGGGCAGATAGTCAAGCCGCTCGGTACGGGCCAGCGGGCGCGCGATCTCGGCGGCTTGGTTGAAACGGCGGGCCAGCAGGCGCGAGCGATGGAGCGGCACGGGCAACACGGCGTCGGCCTGATCGAGGAGGGGGCGGGCCGCGCGCGACAGCCAGCGGGCGAACAGGGGGGCCAGCGGCTGGTCGTCCGCGTGCTTGAAGCGCAGGATCAGCGGCCGCGAGCCGTCGTCATAGAGGCAGGCGGCGCGGGCCCGCCCGAAGGCCAGCGGATGGGCGGCGCAGGGCGCACAACGGCCCTGGGAAAAGTCGCCGGAATCGATCGTGAACGGCGCGCCGCAGCCGTCGCAGACCGGGTCTTCCAGAAAGGTGATGCGCGACCACTCCGCCGACGTCAGGGCCGTGCCGATGCGGCCGGCGGGGCCGGGGCTTTCCGGGGGCGGCAGGATCAGATCGGCCAGACCACGCCCGAAGGCGCGCGCGAAAGACTGGACACGCGCGCCGGGACCGGCTTTCCAGAAGTCTCCTTCCACCCCCTTATCGATCCGCATGACCCCCACGTCCGCTCCGCCTCGTCTGTTCGACCCTGCCCGCAGGCGCGCCCGGGTGCAACGGGCGGAGCGTGCGGGCACGCCGGTCGACTTTCTGCACCGGCGGGCGGCCGAGGGGCTGGCCGACAGCCTCGACGCCATTCCGCGCGATTTTCCGGTGGTGGTCGACCTGTCGCCGCGCGCCGGGATCTTTGCCGGGGTGCTGGCGGACCATGATGCGGCGGCGCGGCTGGGTCCCGTGATCACACCGGTGCCGCTGGCCGACCGGGTCGTACCGGGTGAGGGGCCGCCGGGGATCGAGGACGGCTCGGTCGATCTGATCGTTTCGGTGCTGGGTCTGCACTGGGCCAATGACCTGCCGGGGGCGCTCAGCCAGATCCGGCGGGCGCTGAAGCCGGACGGGCTGTTTCTGGGCGCGATGTTCGGGGCGGGGACGCTGGCCGAGCTGCGCGATGTCCTGACCCGGGCCGAGCTGGAGGTGACCGGGGGCGCCGCGCCGCGCGTGTCGCCCTTCGCCGATGCGCTCGACGCGGCCAGCCTGATGCAGAGGGCGGGGTTCGCCCTGCCGGTGGTCGACGGGGATACGGTGGCGGTGCGCTATACCGGGATGATGGCGCTGGTGAAGGACCTGCGCGGCATGGGCGAGGGGGGCGCCCCCGAGGGGCCGCGACCGGCCCTGTCGCGTCAGACCGTCGCCCGGGCGGCGACTCTGTATGATGAGCGGCATTCCGTGACGGGCGACGACACGCGGCCGCGCGTGCAGGCGACCTTCGAGACCCTGTTCCTGACCGGCTGGGCACCCTCGCCGGATCAGCCGAAGCCGCTGAAGCCGGGGTCGGTCGCGCCGGGGTTCAGGGTTGCGCCCCGCAACGGCTAGCCGCCGATTGCGGTCTTCAGCGTATTCATCGCGGTATTGAAGATGCCCGACCCGGCACCGCCGAAGGCGGTCAGGGCCGACAGGATGACCAGAAAGATCAGCGAGATGATCAGGCCGTATTCCAGCGAGGTCGCGCCGGAGTCGTCCCTGAGGAAGCGATGCAGCAGCGTCATGCCCCCTCCTCCGGTGGCTAGAGCAGGTCGCGCAGCCAGGCGACCAGCGGTTCATCAGCGGGCGGCATGGGCCAGTTCGACAGCTGGTTCGGCCGGACCCATTTGAGCGCGGCGTGTTCGCGCGCCACAACCGTGCCCTCCCAGCGACGGCACAGATACAGTGGCATCAACAGGTGAAAGCTTTCGTAAGCGTGGCTGGCGAACACGAACGGAGCCAGACAGGCCTCCTTCGTCTCGATGCCCAGTTCCTCGCGCAGCTCGCGGACCAGGGCCGCCTCGGGCCGCTCGCCCGGCTCGACCTTGCCGCCCGGGAATTCCCACAGACCGGCCATCTGCTTGCCCTCGGGCCGCTGCGCGATCAGAACGCGGCCATCGGTGTCGATCAGGGCGACGGCGACGACGAGAACGGTTGGAACGGTCACGAGCGATAGTCGCCGTTGATCTCGATGTAGCGTTTGGTCAGGTCGCAGGTCCAGACGGTGGCCGAGGCGCGGCCCGCGCCGACGTCGACGGTGATGTCGATCTCGGCCTGCTTCATATAGGCGCTCATCTTCGCCTCGTCGTAGGAAGGGGAGGGGGCGCCATCGACGGCCGCGACGTGGGGGCCGAACCGGATGGCGAGCCTGTCGCGATCGACCGGCTCCTCGGTCTTGCCGACGGCCATCACCACCCGGCCCCAGTTGGCGTCTTCCCCGGCCAGCGCCGTCTTGACCAGCGGGCTGTCGGCGATCGACTTGGCCAGTTTGCGGGCCGAGGCCGGGCTGGCGGCGCCATCGACGGTGACCTTGACGAATTTGGTCGCGCCCTCGCCGTCGCGCACCAGCTGGTGGGCGAGGTCGAGCATGACCTTGTCCAGCGCGCGCGAGAAATCCTTCAACCGGCGGTCGCCGACCCGGCCGATGCGCGGCGCGCCCGAGGCCCCGGTCGCGAACAGCAGGCAGGTGTCGTTGGTCGAGGTATCCCCGTCGACGGTGACGCTGTTGAAGGTGGTGCGCACATGCAGGCCCAGCATGGCGCGCAGTACGTTCGGATGGATGTCGGCGTCGGTGACGATGAAGGCCAGCATGGTCGCCATGTCCGGGGCGATCATCCCCGAACCCTTGGCGATGCCGGCGATACGGACGGTGTGCCCCTCGATCCTGCACTCGGCGAACGACCCCTTGGGAAAGGTGTCGGTGGTCATGATGCCCGCCGCTGCGGCCGTCCACTGGTCGGGGGCGGGAGTGTCGGCGTCGAGCCGGGTCTCGATCTCGCCGAGACGCGTGGCGATCTTGCGGTCATCCAGGGTGACGCCGATCACCCCGGTCGAGGCCAGCATGACGTCGCGCTGGCGACAGCCGAAGCGCTTGGCGACCTCCGAGGCCGTACGCCGGGCGGCATCCGCGCCGGGCTTGCCGGTAAAGGCATTGGCACAGCCGGCGTTGACAACCAGAGCGCGGACGTCCTTGCCGCCCTCGTCGCTGTCCAGATGGCGGCGGCACCAGTCGACCGGGGCCGAGCCGATCTTGTGCCGCGTGAAGACACCGGCACAGCTGGTGCCCCGGGCAAAGCGGAACACCACCAGATCGTCGCGCTGATGCTTGTAGAAACCGGCCCGGGCGGTGGCGATCTCGACCCCGCCGACGGCCCCGATGACCGGGAAGGGCACGGCGAGCGGCGAGATGTCCAGTCCCGGCTTGCCCGGCGCGGCGGGCGCGAGGGTCGGAGTCGCCGGTTTGCCGCTGCGCTTCAGCGCCGCCGTAAACGGATCGAAGGCCTTCTCGAGGGACGAGCGACCGTCGGACCTTGTCCTGGGCGGCTTCATTCGCCGGTTCCTGCGGACGGGGGGGCCGAGGCGGGCTCTTCCACAGCGGACTCGGGCTCGGCCGCCAGCAGAAATTCGACGTCGGCACGCCAGCGCAACTGTTCCAGCAACTGGCGCACCCCTTCATAGGTCAGGTAGCGGACGATCTGGGGCCGGGCCTGTTCCAGCGTGGGCGGGGTCTCGCGCCGGCGATCCTCGACGCGCACCACGGCCCAGCCCCCCTCGGTCTGGAAGGGGCCGACGGTCGAACCCGCAGGCTTGTCGCGCAGGGCGTTGCGGAAGGTCTCGGGCAGCACATCCAGAGTGCGATACCCCAGGTCGCCTCCGGAGAAGCGCGTCGCCTCGTCGATCGAGCTTTCGGCGGCCACGGCCTCGAAGGCGGCGCCCGTGCCGAGCACGCCCATGACCGTCTCGGCCTCCTCGCGGGTGCGCGACAGGATCAGGCGAATGCGTAGCTCGTCGGTGTCCTTGGCCAGTGTCACCTGTTCCTGGTAGAGCGCCTCGACCGCCTGATCGGTGATCGTGCCGTTGACCACCGCCTCGACGAGGACGTCGCCGAGGATCCGGTCGCGGGTGACCTCGAGCCGCCGCTGGACCAGAGGGCTTTTGTCCAGACCCCGGCGTTCGGCCTCGCGGGCCAGCAGTTTCTGGTCGATGACCTCGTCCAGAACGCGGCGGAACAGGCTGGAGGTGACGTCCAGCGGCTCGCCCTCGCCGACCAGGCCCTGGGCGACGGCCTCGCGCTTGACGTCCGAAGCCCAGATGGTCTCGCCCGCGACCCGGGCCACCGCCTGGTCACCCGGTTCCGGCGGCCGGTCACTGCCCCGATCCCCGTTACAGGCCGACAGCGTGAGTGCCAGCAGCAGGGCGGCCAAAAGAAAAACAAGCGGATTGGACGACAGTCGCATGCGGCGCTCCTCGGCCCGGGCGAAGGGAATACGGCCTTTGGGGAATGTCCGGGACGCCCGACCGAGTGCCCCTCGCGTTGACAGGGATAAGGCCGGTGCTTAAGTCCCGCCTGCGCCCAAG
>CAXICH010000153.1:0-5754 GCA_964022245.1 uncultured Alphaproteobacteria bacterium | reverse complement strand
CCGGGACCTGCATCAACCGATGACCGATCTGAAATCGCGCCTCGGCGAAGCGGTCACGGCCGCCTTCGCCGCCGAAGGCGTGGCCTCGGACAGGATTCGGGTCACGGCTTCGGATCGTCCCGACCTTGCAGACTTCCAGTCCAGCGCTGCCATGGCCGTTGCGAAGGCGCACGGCACCAATCCCCGTGACCTGGCGACGCGAGTGGCCGCGCGGCTCGAAGGCCACGCCGACCTGACCTCGGTCGAGGTGGCCGGTCCCGGTTTTATCAATCTGGTCGTCTCTCCCGCGGCCCTGGCTGCGCGCGCGGCCGAGGTTCTGGGTGACGAGGCCCGTCGCGGTGCCGAACCGGTCGACCCCGCCCGGCGCGTGATCATCGACTACGCCGGGCCGAATGTGGCCAAGCCGATGCATGTCGGCCACCTGCGCTCGTCGATCATCGGCGAAAGCCTGAAGCGGCTGTTCCGCTTTCGGGGCGATCAGGTCTGGGGCGATGCCCACTTTGGCGACTGGGGCTTCCAGATGGGCCTGCTGATCGTCGCCTGTGCGGACGAGGGCCTCGGGACACCGTTCATGGCCGCGGACGGCCCCTTCCCGACCGACAGTCCGGTGACGCTTGAGGACCTCGAACGCCTGTACCCCGCTGCCGCCGCGCGGGCCAAGGCCGAGCCGGACTTCCGCGACCGCGCCCGCAAGGCGACCGCCGAACTCCAGGGAGGCCACGCCGGCTATCGCGCACTCTGGGCCCATTTCGTTGCCGTCAGTCGCTCTGCGCTGGAACGGGAGTTTGGCGCCCTCGGGGTGACCTTCGACCTGTGGAACGGCGAATCCGACGCTGATCCCCTGATGGCCGGCATGATCGCCGACTTGGAGACCAAGGGCCTGCTGGTCGAGGATCAGGGCGCCCGCGTTGTCCACGTCGCCGGGCCGAGCGAGACCCGCAAGAAGAAGCTGGACGACGGCTCCGTGGTCGAGGTGCCCAGCCCGCCACCGCTGCTGGTCGTCTCGTCAGAAGGCTCGGCCATGTATGGCACGACCGATCTGGCCACCATCGTCGACCGCCGCAACCGCATCGACCCCGAACTGATCCTGTACGTCGTCGACGAACGTCAGGCCGAACATTTCGAGCAGGTGTTCCGCGCCGCCCGTCTCGCGGGGTATGCCTCCGACGGAGAACTGGAGCACCTCGGCTTCGGCACCATGAACGGTCCGGACGGCAAGCCCTTCAAGACCCGCGCGGGCGGCGTGCTGAAGCTGCATGACCTCATCACCACGGCGACCGACAAGGCGCGAGAGCGGCTGAAGGAAGCCCGCCTCGGCGATGACCTGACGCCCGAGGCCTTCGACGACACGGCCCGCAAGGTGGCGGTCGCCGCGCTCAAATTCGCGGATCTGTCGAACGCCCGGACCACCAGCTACATCTTCGACCTCGACCGCTTCATCAGTTTCGAGGGCAAGACCGGCCCCTATCTGCTGTACCAGTCGGTGCGCATCAAATCCCTGCTACGCAAGGCGGGCGATGCTGTTCCGGCCAACACAGCGGTCCGCGTGGATGAGCCGGCCGAGCGGGACCTGGTGCTGACGCTGGACGCCTTCTCGGGTGCCGTAGCCGACGCCTATGACAAGCGCATGCCGCATCTGGTGGCCGAACATGCGTACCGGCTCGCCCAGTCATTCTCGAAATTCTACGCAGCCTGCCCGATTCTCGGCGCCGATGACGCCACGGTGCGAGCCTCGCGGCTGGCCCTGTCTCAGGCCACCCTGGCCCAGCTTGAACTGGCGCTCGACCTGCTGGGCATAGCGACACCGGAGCGGATGTAGCCTAGTCTGACCGGGCTGCACGCTCCGGGAGGCCAGCCATGTCCATGAACGATTTCATCGCCGGTCTGCCCAAGGCCGAACTGCACCTGCACATCGAGGGCTCGCTCGAGCCCGAGCTGATGTTTGAACTGGCCAAGCGGAACAAGGTGTCCCTGCCCTTTGACAGCGTCGAGGCGGTGCGGGCCGCCTATGACTTTTCGAACCTGCAGGACTTCCTCGACATCTACTATGCCGGGGCCGATGTCCTGCGCACCGAGCAGGACTTCCACGATCTGGGCCTCGCCTATTTCCGGCGCGCGGCGGCGGATGCCGTGCGTCACGCGGAGATTTTCTTCGATCCCCAGACCCACACCGATCGCGGCATCCCCTTCCAGGTGGCGATCGATGGCCTGCTGGCCTCGATGGATCGCGCCGAAGCCGAGCTGGGCGTCTCGTCCCGCCTGATCCTGTGCTTCCTCCGCCATCTGGATGAAGATGCCGCCTTCGCCACACTCAAGGCCGCCGAACCCTGGCAGGACCGCATTCTGGGCGTCGGTCTGGACTCCTCCGAGGTCGGCCACCCGCCGTCGAAATTCCAGCGGGTGTTCGAGCGCGCCGGCGATTTGGGCCTGAAGCGCGTCGCCCACGCCGGAGAGGAAGGTCCGCCCGACTACATCTGGGAAGCTCTCGATCTGCTCAAGGTCGACCGTATCGACCACGGCAACCGCGCCATGGAGGATCCCGCCCTGATCCGCCGCCTTGTGGCTGAAAACATGACCCTGACGGTCTGCCCCCTGTCGAACCACAAGCTGTGCGTCGTCGATGATCTGGCGCGCCACCCCCTTCCCGCCATGCTGGAGGCCGGGCTGAAGGTCACCCTGAACTCCGACGATCCGGCCTATTTCGGCGGCTATGTGAACCGCAACTACGAAGCCATGGCGCACGAGACGGGCGTGACCCGCGATCAACTGGTCGAGATCGCCGTCAACAGCTTCGCCGGGTCCTTTCTGCCCGAAGCTGACAAGGCGCGACACATCGCAGCTGTGGAGGCTTACGCCACCGGGAACAGCGATCAGCGAACGCAGATAAGTTGATGTTGCGGGCGGCGCGCCAAGCTCTACAGTAAGCGGATGGGGCTCGGCGACTGTGCCCGCCCATGGAGAAGCCGCGAATGAAGACGTCCCTGTTGCTCACGACCCTTGCCGGGTTCTGCCTGATGGCCTCCGCGGCCACCGCCCAGGACCCGTCGGCCAGCCCGACCTTCGGACAGGTCCGCCTCGCTGCGGGCTTCACCAATGACCCTTACACGGTCGAGCTGTTTGCCGGGGGGCCGGTCGACGGGGGCGCGCTTCCGGGTGCCTGTGTGGGGATGATTGGCGAGGCACCGGACTTCCGTCTGACCTTCAACGGCAATGGCGCCATGCCTCTCTTCATCCGCACGGTCTCGGAGTCGGACACGACCCTGATCATCAATGGTCCGGATGGCGAGTGGTACTGCGATGACGACAGCTTCGGCGATGGCGATGCCCAGGTCCGTTTTGGCCGCCCCCAGAGCGGCGTCTATGACATCTGGGTCGGCGCCTTCAGTGGCAACCCGGCGACCATCCTGGTCATCACCGAGATCGAATAAAGCCGGCAACGCCGGATTGAACACACCCTCCGGCGGCGACGCCGGAGGGTGTCGTGCATCAGGGCCCCGGACCCCCGTAAGCCGCCGGAGCCCGATCCGTCGCGATACCGTCCCGCCGGGGGCTGCGGCAATCCCGCCCTTTCCGTACTGACGCTTGACTTCGGTCCCGTCCGCGCACAGGGAAGGCGGGCTCTCGCGGGAGAGATCGGGGTCATGGTTTCGACCCCGGAGCCGAAGGCGCAACCGCCCCGGAAACGCTCAGGCAAAAGGACCGCGAGGCGCGTCAGACGCTGGAAAGAGCCAGGCATGGCTCGCCGACGGAGCAAGGCGAATTCGTTCGCCGGAATCTCTCAGGCTTCGAGACAGCGGGGGCTTTACGGGGCGGGAAACCGTCCGCGAACGAGAGCCTGACACCGATGACCGAACTCAAGACCACACCCCTGAATGCGGCGCACCGGGCGCTGGGCGCGCGCATGGTCGGCTTCGGCGGCTACGACATGCCCGTCCAGTATGAGGGCGTCCTGGCGGAGCATCGCTGGACCCGCGAGCACGCCGGCCTGTTCGACGTCTCGCATATGGGCCAGGCCCGGATCTCCGGCGCGGACGCCATCTCCTGGTTCGAACGGTTCGTTCCCGGCGACTATCAGATCCTCAAGAACGGCAAGCAGAAATACTCCCTGCTGTTGAACGAGAGCGGCGGCATCATGGATGATCTGATGGCCGGCAAGCCTGATCACGCCGGTCTCTATGTCGTGGTCAATGCGGGCAACAAGGAAGAGGACTTCGCCTGGCTTCAGGCGCACCTTGAGGGCGACGTCACCCTGACGCGTCTGGAAGACCGGGCGCTTCTGGCCATCCAGGGCCCCGAGGCTGCCGCGGTCATGGCCGCGCACGAGCCGGTGCTGGCCGAGATGGGCTTTATGGACTCCGCCCGGCTGATGCTGTTCGGCTGCGACTGCTTCATCTCCCGCTCCGGCTACACCGGTGAGGACGGCTACGAAATTTCGGTCCCCGGTGATCAGGCCGAGCGCATCTGGAACACCCTGCTTGAGGACGCCCGGGTCAAGCCGATCGGTCTGGGCGCCCGCGACAGCCTGCGCCTTGAGGCCGGCCTGCCGCTGCACGGCCACGACATCGACCCGACGACCAGCCCGGTCGAAGGGGCCCTGACCTTTGCCCTGTCGAAGTCGCGCAAGGAGCGCGCGGACTTCCCGGGCGCCGACCGCATCGTGAAGGAACTGGCGGACGGCCCGGCACGGGTTCGCATTGGCCTGCACGTCAAGGAAGGCGCCCCCGCGCGCGAAGGCGCCGAGATTGCCGATCTCGACGGCACCGTTATCGGGACGGTCACCTCGGGCGGCCCCTCGCCGACCCTCGGCCGTAACATCGCCATGGGCTATGTGCCGCCGCACCTGTCCGCGCTGGGCACCGACCTGAAAGTCATCGTGCGCGGCAAGCCCGCGGCCGCCGAAGTCATCGCCATGCCGTTTGTGGCACAACGCTATTATCGCAAACCGAAAGCCTGAGAGATCAGACCATGAAGTTCACCAAGGATCACGAGTGGGTCAAACTGGACGGTGACGTCGCCACCGTCGGCATCACCAAGCACGCCGCCGACCAGCTGGGCGATGTCGTGTTCGTCGAGGTGCCCGAAGTCGGCAAGACCGTCGGCAAGGGCGACAGCTTCGCCGTGGTCGAGAGCGTCAAGGCGGCTTCGGACGTCTATGCTCCCGTCTCGGGCGAGGTGGTTGAGGGCAATGAGGCCCTGTCCGGTGCCCCGGAGACCGTCAACGCCGATGCCGAGGGTGAAGGCTGGTTCGCGAAGATCAAGGTCTCCGATGCCTCGCAGCTCGACGGCCTGATGGACCGCGCCGCATACGACGCCTTCCTCGCCACCCTCTGACCCCGCTTCCGGGCGTTTGATCATCATCAGACGCCTGGCCAGGACCCTGACCATGCGCTACCTCCCCCTGACGCCTGACGACCGCGAGGCCATGCTGGCCGCCATCGGTGTGAAATCGATCGATGACCTTTTCGTCGACGTGCCGGAAGCCGCCCGTCTGGACGGCCCCGTCGATCTGCCGCGCGTGGCGGGCGAACTGGAAGTCGAGCGGGCGCTCGGCGCCATGGCGGCCAGGAACGCCACGGCGGGCACGGTGCCCTTTTTCTGCGGCGCCGGCGCCTACAAGCACCATGTGCCGGCCACCGTCGACCATGTGATCCAGCGGTCGGAGTTCCTGACCAGCTACACCCCCTACCAGCCGGAGATAGCCCAGGGCACGCTGCAGTATCTGTACGAGTTCCAGACCCAGGTCGCGAACCTGAC
>CAXICH010000152.1:0-5777 GCA_964022245.1 uncultured Alphaproteobacteria bacterium | reverse complement strand
TGCGCATGCGTTTCACGTGGCTGTCGATGGTGCGGTCGTCGACATAGACCTGATCATCGTAGGCGGCATCCATCAGGTTGTCGCGGCTCTTCACGAAGCCCGGGCGCTGGGCCAGGGCCTGAAGCAGCAGAAACTCGGTGACCGTCAACTTGACCGGCTTGCCGTCCCAGGTGCTCTCGTGGCGAGCGGGGTCCATGGTCAGCTTTCCGCGGCGGATGGCGCGGGCGGCGGCATCCCCCTGGGCCTCACCCTCGCCCGTCCCGATGCCGACGCGCCGCAGCAGGGCCCGGACGCGCTCCAGCAGCAGCCTCTGGCTGAACGGTTTGTGGATGTAGTCGTCGGCCCCGAGGTTGAAACCGAGAATCTCGTCGATCTCCTCATCCTTGGAGGTCAGCATGATCACCGGAATCTGCGAGGTCTGACGCAGCTTTCGCAGCACCTCCATGCCGTCCATGCGCGGCATCTTCACATCCAGAATGACCAGATCGGGCGGCGTCGCCAGAAGCGCCTCGAGACCCGAAGCCCCGTCGTGGTAGGCCGTGATCTTGTGTCCATGGCTTTCCAGCGCCAGCGACACGGAGGCGACAATGTTCTCGTCGTCGTCGACCAGGGTGATGTTGGCCAAGGTTTACTCCTCAGAGGCTTCGACGCATGGCGCCGTCGACCGGTGTAACGCACCTGAAGCGTAACCGTTCGGATTCAATCAGGGTGACATTAGGGCGCGCCGGGGCGGGCGGCTAGAGCCTGATCAATTCCGACAAGGCCGCAGAGCGAAACCCGACCTTAAGCCCTGATCCGGCATGATCGAGGCTTGTCGCGTTTTCAGGTATCTCATGGCCGGTCCCGTCCACTACGAAGTCTTCATCCGAAAGACCGCTCCCGCGCCGTGGGCCCTGCTGATGGCGACGGAGAGCCGTAGCCACGCGATCGAGACGGCCGAGGACCTGCTGAGCGACAATCGCGCGGCGGCGGTCCGGGTCACCAAGGAGACGCTGGACGCCGAGACCATGGAGTTCTCCAGCCTGACCGTGCTGACCAAGGGAGCGCCGGAGGTCCGGCAGAAGCGGGTTGTACCGGATGACGAGGCGGGACCGCGGTGCACCGGCATCCAGGACTTCTATGCGCCACACGCGCGCGACCTGATCGGTCGGGTGCTGGAGGACTGGTTGATCCGGCGCGGGGTTACCGCCTTTGAGCTTCTGCATCGTCCGGACCTGGCCGAGGTTCTGGAGGCGTCGGGGGTCGAACTGCAGCACGCCGTGCAAAAGGTCGCGGTGCCCGAAAGCCAGGCGGTGGGGCAGCCGGTCCACGAATTGATCCGCCACTACCAGAAGCTGGCCGACGCGGTGATCGAGCGCCTGGTCGCGGCCGGGCGTGCCCGCAGGTTTCCGACGCTGGAGGGCCGGTCGCTGGCGGATCTGGCTCACCGGTTGGCCGGGACGTCGGATCGGGCCTTCATCATGGGCGGGGTCGTCGCGGGTCAGTTGAAGGGGCTCAAGACCCCCCGGGCCCGTCTGGACGGGCTGATGGATCTGGCGGCAGCCGCGCCGATGGACGGTCCGCCCCGGGCGATCGTCATGGTCGCGATCGAGCAGATCCTTTGCGAAATGATGGCCCAGAGGACCAGTCTGGCCGACATTCTTGGCCCTTCGCTGGACCAGGGCGCCAGCCTTGCCGCTGTGGTGCGCATGGTCGCTCCGGCCGAAATCGAGGCCCTGATCGCGCGGGATCACCGGCTTCGCCTGCTGATCCCGACCATCGAGGGCCCGGCCCGCCGTCTGGGTGAGCGGCTTCAGGCCGGCGAATACCCCCTGCTCTCTGCCGTGCTGGCGCGGATGGTCCTGCGTGAACTGCGCTCACCGCGTCGATTGCGCCCGGCAGACCCGGAAGGCGAGATCGACATTCTCAGGGCGCTGGCCATGACCCTGACGGCCACGGCCGGCCGGCTGCTGACCCTGGAAGAAGTGCAGGACGCCTTTACCGAGCGGTCCAAGAGTCTGATCACGGCCGATTTTGTCGCCGCCTTCGTCAAGCCCTGCCAGACGGTCCTGTGCGAGGCCGAACATTTGATGCGGCTGTGCGAGAACGTCACGGGCGGGGCCAACAAGCGGTCCGCAGCGCGTTGGCTCCATGCCTGCCTCAGTTCGTTGCGGTTTGAGACGGAGATGCGCCGGTCCGAACTCCCGCCCGGCCAGGTGCTGGCCACACTGGCCGGCCTTCAGCGCGCGGCCGGGAAGGTCGAGCTGTCCGGGTCTGATGAGACCCAGATCTGTGAGGCCCTCGGCAAGGTTGGTTCATCCGTCGAGACCTCGGCCCGGCTTATAGACCAGATGGTCCGGGCACCGGTGCCGGTGCCGCACAAGCTTCAGGTGCTCCTGAGGCTGGCCGCGGGCGAAACCGGTCCGCAGGGCCCGGTAACCGAGCGTGCCCGGGCCGAGGCCCTGAGGCTCCTGCGTCACCCCGGGGTCCGGGCCGAACTGGGCGCCACGCCGGCGGCGCTTGAACCGATCCGCGAACTGATGCGCACCGTCGGCCTCGCGGCCTGACGCCGGTTCAGTCGAATTCGAAAATGTCGAAGATGCTGTCGCGCTTCTTCTTGCGGGGTCGGCCCCGGTCGTCATGGCGGCGATCGTCGCGATAGCGGTCGTCCCGGAAAGGCCCGGCCCGCGATGGCGCGGACCATGCCTGGGGCTGGGGCTGGGGCTGGGGTCGGGCGGCGGGCGCGGTGGCGCGGCCTTCGTCGACGGCAGCGGCCATCAGCTTTTCCAGCTCCCCGCGGTCCAGCCAGACCCCGCGGCAGGTCGGGCACATGTCGAACTGCACGCCGGACCGCTCCAGCGTCTGCATGGCGGCATTGTCATTGGGGCACATCAAAAGGGGCATCGTCTCTCCGGGCGCAAAACCGCACGACCGGGTCAGGGCCTGCGGTGTGATGAGGGGTGAAATGCGCCCGGCGCCGGCTTTTGTCCGAATTGGGCCCGGACCGACACCGGGCGCACCCGATGCGGTCCGACATCACACGACCCGGGGCGGAGGACGAGGGGGCCCCGGGGCGTGCCAGAGGGGCCCGTCCCGCACAGCTACTGTTGCGGACCGAAATCGGGGAGGCAAGGCGGCAGGTGGTCACAGTTGCGTCAGAACGGTGTTATGACGCTCAGGCGATCTGGCCGGCGGCCCAGCCGGAGCTCCAGGCCCACTGGAAATTATAGCCGCCCAGCCAGCCGGTGATGTCGACCGCTTCGCCAATCACATAAAGGCCGGGGACGCGCTTCACGGCCATCGTCTGCTGGTCAAGCTGGTCTGTGGCCACGCCCCCGAGCGTGACCTCGGCGGTTCTGTAACCCTCGCTGCCGACCGGCTTGACGCTCCAGCCGTTGACCGCCTGATCCAGCCGCCGCAAGGCCTTGTCCGACAGATCGGCCAGATTGCCGGTCGCCCCCTCCTGGTCGACCAGAACCTCGGCCAGCCGCTTCGGCACGATCTGCCCCAGCGCCGTATGCGCGGCCTGCCGTCCGTTGCCCGCCTTCATCGCCTTCAGCTGCGCAAACACCTCCACGCCGGGCGCCAGGGCCAGGCCGATCGCCTCGCCCTCACGCCAGTAGGAGCTGATCTGCAGCACGGACGGTCCGCTCAGCCCCCGGTGGGTGAACAGCAGGCCCTCGGCGAATGTCGTCCTGCCGTGGCTGACGACCGCCTCGACCGACACCCCCGCCAGGGGCTTCAGCCGCTCCAGCAGTCCCGGCTCGAAGGTCAGCGGCACAAGGGCGGGACGGGTCTCTGTCACCCGCAGGCCCAGAGCCCTCGCCGTGTCCCAGGCCCAGCCGGTCGCGCCCATCTTCGGGATCGATTTGCCGCCGGTCGCCAGAATGAGGGAGGCGCAGCGCAGGCTGCTGCCGTCCGAAAGGGCGGCGTCGAATCCGTCTCCGGCGCGCGTGAGCCGGTCCACGGACACGCCCAGCGAAAGGGCGACGCCGGCCTCTCGCATCTGGTCCGTCAGCATACGGATGATCAGTTTTGCGCTGTCATCGCAGAACAGCTGGCCGAGGGTCTTTTCGTGCCAGGCGATGCCGGCCTGATCGACCCTTTTGATGAAGTCGTGCTGGGTAAATCGCTTCAGCGCCGAGGTGGCAAAGCGCGGGTTCTCGCCGAGGAAGGCATGGGGTCCGCAGCCCAGATTGGTGAAGTTGCAGCGGCCGCCGCCCGAGATGCGGATCTTCTCGCCCGGTGCGCGCGCGTGATCGATGATCCGCACCCGGCGGCCCCGGCGCCCGGCCTCGATGGCCGCCATCATGCCGGCTGCGCCCGCCCCGACGATCAGCACATCGATGTCGGTCGCGCCCAATTTCGCACCCTTTTCCGGAGACCGACGTTGTTCGCCGCGCCCGTTTGTGAGAGGGCGGTTCTAGCGGGGGGGATCACCCATGACCATGACCTATGGCCTGCTGGCGGTTGGCCTTGTGATGCTGATCGCAGGCGGCGACACCCTGGTGCGGGGCGCGACGACGGCCGCGCGCCGTCTTGGCGTCTCCCCCTTGCTGATCGGTCTGACCCTGGTCGGCATGGGGACATCGGCCCCGGAGCTGGTCACCAGCCTGACCGCCGTGCTGGCGGGGTCGCCGGGCATCGCCGTGGGCAATGTGGTCGGGTCCAACACGGCCAATGTTCTGCTCATTCTGGGCCTGGCTGCCCTGATCTCGCCGATCGCCGTTGACCGGAAGGCCTTCCGACGGGACGGCTGGATGCTGATCCTGTCGACCGGCATCTGCGTGGCGGCCGTGGTTGCCGGGACGATCGACTATCGCTGGGGGCTGGCGATGCTGGCGGGTCTGGCGGTCTATCTGCTGTGGGCCTGGATGGGCGAACGGCGTCACCGGGACCGCGAGGCCCGAAAGTATGAACATCTGACCGAGGACGCGCCTGATGCCCGGGGCGGGGTCTGGGCCGGTCTGGGTCTCGCCGTCATCGGCATCGCCCTGACGATCGGCGGGGCACGGCTGCTGGTCGACAATGCGATCATCGTCGCCGCCAATTTCGGTGTTTCCGATACGGTCATCGGCCTGACCGTGGTGGCCATCGGAACGTCCCTGCCCGAACTGGTGACCTCGGCCGTGGCCGCCTTCCGGCGGCACTCGGACGTGGCGCTGGGCAATATCATCGGCTCCAACATCTACAACATACTGGGTATTCTCGGAATCACCGCCCTGGTCTCGCCGATCCGCGTCCCGCCCGAGATCATCCGTCTGGACATCTGGGTGATGGTGGCGGCGACCGCCCTGGTCGTTCTGTTCGTGCGCACCGGCATGCGGATCGTCCGCCTTGAGGGCCTGATCCTGCTGGCGGCCTACGGCGGCTATATCGCCTGGCTGGCGCGCGACCTCTATTGAGGGCTAGTGCGCCTCGTCCCAGTTTGCAGCGGCGCGGGCGTCGACGACGAGCGGCACGCTGAGCCCGACGGCGGGTTCGGCAGCCCCTTCCATGATCTGCCGGATCACGGCAATGGCGCGATCGGCCTCGGCCTCGGGCGCCTCGAACACCAGTTCATCGTGGACCTGCAGCAGCATACGGGTCTCCAGGCCCTCGGCCTTCAGCGCGTCCGGCATGCGGATCATGGCGCGCCGGATGATGTCGGCCGCCGTGCCCTGGATCGGGGCGTTGATCGCCGCCCGCTCGCCAAACTGCCGCTCGGCACCGGATTTGGAGTGGATGGCCGGAATGTGGATCTTGCGCCCGAACAGGGTGGTGACGAAGCCCGCCTGTTTCACCTCGCCCTTGATGCG
>CAXICH010000151.1:0-5824 GCA_964022245.1 uncultured Alphaproteobacteria bacterium | reverse complement strand
GACGAGATCGGCGAACTGCCGCTGGACATGCAGGTCAAGCTGCTGCGCGCCCTGCAGGAAGGCGAGATCGACCCCGTCGGGTCCAAACGCCCGGTCCGGGTGGACGTCCGCATCGTCTCGGCCACGAACCGGGAACTGGATCGCCAGGTCGCGGCCGGTGCCTTCCGCGAGGATCTGTTCTATCGCCTCAACGTCTTCCCGATCGAGGCCCCGGCCCTGCGCGATCGCCGCGAGGACGTCCCCGCCCTGGTCGACCACTTCATCGGCCGTTTCAACGTCGAGGAAGGCAAGCGGGTGGTCGGCTGTGCGCCCGAGACCGCCGACCTGCTCAAGGCTTTCGACTGGCCGGGCAATGTCCGCCAGCTCGAGAATGCCGTCTATCGCGCCATCGTGCTGGCCGACGGGCCCTTCCTGAAGCCACACGACTTTCCCGCGATCTCCGGCGTAGCCATGCCGACCCCGGAACTGGATGCGCCGCAGGGCAGCCCTGTCCCGGCGGTAATGCAGGACCTCCCCCCTGCCCCCGACACGCCGATCCGCATTCTCGATGGCAAGGGGCACCTGCGGACGCTCGAGGAGATCGAGCGTGACCTGATCCAGCATGCCATTGAGGTCTATGCCGGCCACATGTCAGAGATCGCGCGCAGGCTCGGCATCGGTCGCTCCACGCTCTATCGCAAGGTCCGCGAGCAGGGGCTGGATGTCGACATGGAACAGTCCGCCTGACGCCGCATTGCCGTTTCTTAAGTAGCGCAACGGCGCGATAGGGGCCAAAGGAGCGCATGACCCTGTTCGGCGACGGCTCATGAACGACAATTCCAACTCCTTCAGTGCACGGCCTTTTTCCCAGGTTTTGACGGACGTCGGCGCGGTCGACGATCCCGTCCTGCCTATGACCGAACTGGTCGGAACCTTCGGGGAGCGGGGCTTCGGCGCCCTGCTGCTCACCCTGGGGCTTCTCAGCGCCGTCATCGGCGTGATCCCGGGCATGACCACCGTGCTGGGGGTCCCAATCATGATCATCGGGGCCCAGCTTCTGTTTCGTCAGGACGAGTTGTGGCTGCCGGGCTGGATCATGAAGCGCGACATCCCCCGTCCGGCCTTCGCCGAGGCGGCGGGCAAGGTGAAGGGCCGTTTGCAGATGGTCGAACGGTTCAGCCGGCCCCGACTCGGCTTCATGAACACCGACCTGTCGGAGGCCCTCATTGGCCTGATGTGCATGATCTGGGCGGCGGTGCTGATGCTGCCGCTGATCGGCTTCAACCTGTTCCCCTCCCTCATCGTGGCCGCGTTTGGCTTCGGCCTGATGCAGAAGGACGGCGTGATGATGCTGATCGGCTGGGTCATCTCGGCCGGGATGGCGACCTTCACCTGGCTGGTCTGGGAAACCGTCAGCCGCGTCCTGGTGGCCACCTGGGAGATGGCGACCCGCTTCTTTTGACGAAAAGGCCGGAGGGCGAACCCTCCGGCCTCAGGTTTTCGAACCTATCGGAACAGCGACAGGACCAGCTGCGGAGTCTGGTTGGCGATGGACAACGCCTGAACCCCCAGTTGCTGCTTCGTCTGCAGGGCCTGGAGCTTGGCACTTTCCTTCGCCAGATCGGCATCGACCAGATTCCCGACCCCTGATTCCAGCGAGTCCGTCAGCTTGCCGACGAACGTCAGATGGGTGTCCAGGGCCTTCGACTTGGTTCCCAGGCGCGCGAGCGCGCCCGAGACGTTGTCGATGGAGGTGTTGACGGCCGTAAGCGAGGCGGCCGCCTTTGTCAGGGTATCGATCGACTGCGTGGTGGCCACGGTGACATTGGTGCTTCCCAGCGCCATCACCTCCGCTCCCACGGTGATGGTGGCGTTGCCTTGCGCATTGGCCAGGGCGTTGAAACCGGTCGCGCCGGTCTTCAGCAGGTTGACCCCGTTGAATTCGGCATTGGTGGTCACAGTCGCGATCTGGTCACGCAGGGCCTTGAAGTCCTCGTTCAGCGCGGCCCGCGCTGCCGTCTTCAGCGACGCGTCGGTCGCTGCCAGTGCCTTCTCCTTCAACTGCAGCAAGAGGTCAGAAACCGTCTCGCCCGCCGCGATCGCCACATCAACTGCGGCGACACCACGGTCCAGTGACTGTTTGACCGCCCCCAGGGCGCCGATGTCGGCACGTTGCCCCTGGGCGATGGCCCAGATGGCACCGTTGTCCTTCACGCTGGACACCTTCTTGCCGGTGTTGATCCGGTTTTGGGTGACCGCAAGTTCGGCGTTGGTGGCGTTCAGGTTCTGGAGCGCAATCAGGGCGCCCACGTTGGTATTGACCGAATTGCTCATCGGCGGGTCCTTCCATTCTGGTCGGGTGGGTTAACGGTCTTCTGACCGTCGAACCGGTTCTGGTTCACCCCCGCACAGGCAAGAAAGATGCCGCCGGCGCCAAGCTTTCAACTCATTGTCTTTAGGGTATTTTGTTACGTGCTGGCACGACGGGACCGGCAAGAGCTTCCCGGTCGGGAAAAATCTTCAGGCCGCTTCTGACGCGGGCGGGGCCAGGCCCTGCATGATCATGCGGTTGATATCGATCAGGGGCTCGAAATCCTCGTCACCGCGCATGATCTGGGTGCTGTGGCGGCTGACGAACAGGCTGATCGAAATGATCTGGGCGCGCAGGGACTCGCCCATGGCATTGCCCGGGTCGGAGCAATCCGTGGCCAGCGCCGACCACACCCGACGGTTCCAGTCGAGGGCGTCAATCCGGGTCGCCACATCCGACGGATCGGCCTCGGCGGCATGCATCAGGGCGCGGGTCACCTGGCCGAACAGCCGGTACTCCATCTCCCGGGGAGTTTCAGTCCGCGCTGCGGCCTTGCTGTACGCCTGAAGCGACATGACCCAACCTCTGCTCTTCGTATTCGATCAGTTTGCGCGCCGTCATCAGCGCCTTGTAATATTCGCGCGCCAGGACGTGGCGCGACGCCGCAACACAGTCGGCCATCGCATCCGGATTGCGGGTCGCGCTCATGAACTCACTGACCCGCAAGGTGAATTCATCGTGGAACTTGGCGGCGGCGGCCTCGTCCAGATACATCATCATGACCGGGAAATAGATGCGGCGCGCCGGGCTGTTGACCTCGTCGGGCTGCATGATGTCCTTCTCGCGCAGCACGCTGGCCTTGTTCTGGAGCACCAGGACACTGCGGCGATCCCCGTTCTGGACGACGGCGCCGTTCAGCACGAAACGTTCACCCGGCTTCAAGGACAGTTTCAGCGGCATGCGACGGGCCTCCCCCTCAGTCCCGCCCCTGCGAGGTAGCGCGGCGGTCCCCAAAAGCCTCTAAACAGTCGTGGTTAACCGTGTGTTGTGACGGGCGCGGCAGAATGGCGGGAATCGTCACGCCGTCCAGGGTACCCCGCCGCCATGTCCACTCGTGCTTTCGCGACCCAGCCGGATGCCACGGCACCCATCGCCCATGGCCCGTTCGCCGTCGCCCAGGGCGTGGCGGGGGACGCGGCATCGACCGATGCCCTGAACCGCCTGTCCCGCAAGCTGGCGGGACGGACGGGAACGGCCAGGACTCAGCGCCGGATGGTGGAACACCTCAAGTCTGCCGTCGCGGCCGTCCGCATGCAGGACTACACGCGCGGGGCCGAGCGCTGCCTCGAAGTCCTGAAGATCGACGAGAAGAGCGGCCTCGCCTGGCACGTTCTGGCCATTTGTCAGGAGAAGTCGGGACATCTGGCCCAGGCCCTGTCCGCCTATGAGGCCGCCCTCGCCCTGATGCCGGACGAGAACAATATCGCGCACGACCTCAGCCGTCTTGCCCAGCGCCTCGGCCAGCTCGAGATCGCCGAAAAGCTGCTGCGGAAGTTTCTGGCAGTCGAGCCCGGCCATATCGATGCCACCAACAACCTCGCCTGCGTGCTGCGCGACGGCAACCGCTACGAAGAGGCGGTCGAGGTCCTGCGCGACATGATCCAGGTCGAGCCCACCAGCGCCCTGCTCTGGAATACCCTTGGCACCGTCCAGAGTGACCAGGGCGACATGGCCACCGCCCTGACCTTCTTTGAGGAGGCCCTGCGGCTCGACCCCGAATTCTCGAAGGCTCGCTACAACCGGGCCAATGTCCGCCAGCCGCTCGGTGATCTGGAAGGCGCTCTGGCCGATATCGAGGCCGCCTTCCCGGGTGCCGAGCCGGGGTATGAAACGGCCATGATGACCATGGCCCGCGCCCTTCTGAGACTGGGCGCCGGCGATCTGCAGGGCGGCTGGTCCGACTATGAAATCCGCCTCAGTACCGACATGCCCGAGGCCATGCATGCCGTGGTGGACATGCCGCGCTGGGATCCGGCCTCACAGCCCGCCAGGGGCATGCGCATCCTGGTCGTGGGCGAACAGGGTATCGCCGACGAAATGGTCTTCGGCTCGGCTCTGGGCGATCTGATCGAAGCTGTTGGCCCGGACGGTCAGGTGATCATCGCGGTCGAACCCCGTCTGGTCGACCTGTTCCAGCGCACCTTCCCGCAAGCCGTCGTCGGGGGGCACCGGGCCGTGCGAATGGAGGGCCGGCTGTACCGCTATATCCCTTTCATGGAGGGGGAGGACGCACCTGCGGCCGAGGCCTGGGTGCCGATGGCCAGCCTGATGCCCGTTTTCCGGCCGATGGTCGCGGCTTTCCCGGATCGACAGGGCTATCTGGTGGCGGACCACGCTCGGGTCTCCCACTGGAAGGCAGAGGTCGAGGCCCTGGGGCCCGGCCTGAAGGTCGGACTGCACTGGAAAAGTCTGGTGCTCAGCGGCGTGCGGGCCCGCTATTTCTCCAGCTTCGAACGCTGGAAACCGGTATTGACCACGCCGGGCTGTGTCATGGTCAATCTGCAGTGCGGGGACGTCAGCGAAGACCTCGCGGCGGCCGAGGCCGCCGGTGTCACCCTGTGGACCCCGCCCATCGACCTGAAGGACGACCTTGAGGACCTGGCCGCCCTGTCGCTGGCCATGGATGTGGTGATCGGCCCGGGCATCGCCGGCACCAACATCGCGGCAGCCGTCGGCGCAGAGACCTGGCTGATCTATGCGCCCGACGACTGGCACCTGCTCGGCACTGACCGCTATCCGTTCTATCCGCATATGCGAACCTTCAGGCGGGCCTTTGACGGCTGGGATCAGGCGATCCGGGAGGTCGCTGCCGCCCTCGCCGAAAGAGCCGCCGGATAGCGGAACATCGCTGCCACGGCCCGCGTTCTCTCCCTGACACAGGAGATGACAATGGCCGATATCCAGACTGCCCCGGACGAGCAGGACCAGTCCGAGACCTTCGACGAAACCAACATTGGTGATGAGGGTCAAACCGACATTCTGGTCGACGAAGACGCTCAGGTGCCAGACCTCACCCGCAAGCCCGGTGACGCTGCGCCCGAAGGTGAGGAGCCTGATCTGGCCGATCGCGACACCGTGACACGAATTCCGACAGGAGTGTAAAATGACCGATACCCCCAAGACCGGCTCTGCCGGCAAGGAAGACACCGACACAGATGCCCCGTTCGCCCGCAAGGCCGAGCGCGAACACGGCAAGCCTGACCAGCTCAAGGACAAGGTGTCCGGTGCCGAGAACCGTCAGCAGGCGCTACAGGACGAAGCGATCGAGGAAAGCTTTCCGGCCAGCGACCCGCCGACCGCCAAGCACATCACCTGAACCCTGTTCACTTGATCGCCCATCGGTTACCACCCTTCCGGTGACAGGCCGGAAGGGAAGCCGTTTATGAGTGAATCATCAGGAAACCGGTTCTCGGGCACAAAGCGCTACATCGCGACCGATGACCTGAAGGTGGCCGTGAATGCTGCGGTGTCTCT
>CAXICH010000150.1:0-5842 GCA_964022245.1 uncultured Alphaproteobacteria bacterium | reverse complement strand
GGCCATGGCCAGAAGCGCCGCAACCGCGATCACTGTACGCATGAAACGCATGGTTCGTTCTTATTCCTCATACCGGTTCGGCGCAGGAGCCCCGTCACAACTCAGCCCCGTATCAACGTAGATCGGCGCGAGGTCAAACACGCTGGCGCGTGTCCGGGCCCCCGCCTACCAGCGCCTTTCATTCCGGTCATAGCCTGACCCTCCAAAAGTGGCGAGGTTTAGGCGGATGTAGACGCCGTCGGAGGGGCCGCTGGGCCGGACCCGGGTGTTGTCCCGGCGATAGCCGAGTTCAAACCGGAAGCAGTCGTCGTCGAACAGCAGTCCGACTTCCGAGCGGGTGATCAGGTCGCGTTCGAGGTCCATGACGCCCGCGCCCGCGATGCCCCAGTTGCCCCAGATGAATTGCTGGCCGCGCAGTTCGACGAACTCGTAGTTGCGGTTCAGCGGCCCGCCCAGGGGATTCGAACGGTCGACGATATAGGTCACCGAGGCCGCATCCCGCCGACGCCAGGTCGCCTCGACCGAGGCCTCCGCCCGGCGGATATTGCCCGAGTCATCCACCGTGGCATGACCCCAGCCGCGCACCCCGTCGGAGGGCGAAAAACTGCCCTGCACGACCCAGTCCGACGAGGACGAGACGAGGCCGTTGGGATCGTAGAAGGCCGGCGGTGCCAGCGGGTCGGGATTCGGGATCAGGGCCCTCAGGCCGGGCACGTCATCGTCGCGCCAGCTCTTGCCGATAAACACGGACGCTTCCCGCGCCTCGCCCCAGCGATAGGTGGCCCGCGTGCCCAGCGTCAGGCGGGCTCCGCCTTCATAGAGGTCGTATCCCGGGAACCGGTCGATCCGGAACAGGGAGCTTTCGTCCAGCTCGAGGGTCTGGCTGTCCTCGTTGGGGATGCGGGGGTCGAGGTCGGTCGCGGTGGAGATGGACAGCTGGGCACGGGGCTCCACGATCAGGTCGCCGCCGCCGGCGAAGGCGCGCACCAGCGGATAGCGGATATCCAGACCGGCGCTGAACCGGCCCCGGCTCAGGGTCTCGGAGCCCGCCTCGAACGGCGGGGGCAGGTCGTCGAGCGAATACAGGTCCACCCGTCCGTCGACGAAGGGCTCCCAGATCACGCCGGCCCGGCTGATGAAGGCCCGGCGCCAGTCGAGCTGCCCACTGACGCGGCGACTGTCGACGCCGGACAGACCGGCCGGCACGGGGTCGGGCACGATCTCGGGTCGCAGGACGGGACTGCCCACGAAATCGTCCCGGAACAGGGCCACCGACGATCCGCTCAGCCGCAGACGCCCCCCCAGGACCTCACCACGCGGCTCCCACCGGGCCGTGATCAGGGGGGCGACGACCGGCAGGCTGCTGTCGGCCTCGAAGACGTTCAGTCCGGGCGCGGCCTCATTCGGAATGGCGACGCGCAGGCTCTGAATATCGAAGGCCGCAACCGAGACATAGCTGCGTCGCGTCTGGTGCTCGGCGTAGATCTGGCTGATCAGGCGGCGCTCGTCGCCGTAGTACAGGCCGTTGTCCGGATAGGGATTGCGTACGTCATAGCGATCGAACAGCGTCTTGTCCGACACCCGCTCGACCGTAAAACCCCAGCGCCACGGACCCTGCGGATCAAAGCGGCCGTGGGCCAGAAGATAGCTGCGATGCTCCCGGTCCAGCGGGGTGGCGACATCGTCGATCCCGTCGTCGTCGATATCGAAATCCCCAAAGGTGCGCTCATAGGTATAGCCGCTGCGGACCTCGACGGTGCCGTCCGCAAAGCGCCGGCGCCACTGCACATTCAGCAGCGGCGCGACGCCGGTGTTCAGCTGCGGGCTGATCAGCCAGTCCTCGGAGGGCGAGACGACGATCAGATAGGGCTGTTCGTACGAAACGCCCCGTTCCTCGTCGAACTCGATGAGGGGCACCAGAAAGCCGCTGGCCCGCTCGACCGTGGGGTCGGGGTGGCCGAAGAACGGCAGGTAGAGAACCGGCACGCCCCCGATCTTGAAGACGGCATTGCGATACAGGATGGCCCGCAAGGCTTCGTCCTGGACCACGCGCTCGGCCTGGATCGAGATGCTGGGTGTCCTGGGCCGGCCCTCCTCGTCGCAGATCGGGCAGGGGGTGAAGAGGGCGTAGTTCAGCTCGTTCAGGGTGTCCGAGCGGCGCACGGCCGTGGCGGCCATCAGGCTGGCGCCATTCTCGAGACGGGTGGCGAAGTCGACGGCGACGCCCGTCTGCAGATCGTCCTCCAGTTCCAGCAGGGAGGCAAAGACGACGGTCCCGTCCGGAGCCGTCAGCTCGACCTCGCCGGAAGCCCGGGCGGTCTGATTGGCCAGATCATAGTCGACCCGGCGCGCCTGAAGGGTGTGATCCCGGAACCGCGCGAAGACGCGCGCGCCCTCCGGCGGGCTCTCCGCGGTCAGCACATCGCCGTCACGGGAGACGGCACCGGCATCCATATAGACCGCTTCTGCAGCCAGACCGTCGGCCGATCCGGCTGCCGGGACGGGCGGCGTTGCCTCCTGGGCCAGCGCCTGTCCGGCCAGAAGCAGCGGTCCGCACGCCAGCGTCGCGACACCCGCCAGCAGACGCCCGCGCAGAGGGCGGTGTCGGGGGGCCGGCTGGCCGGACGAAATCCTGTCTTGCTTCACATCAACCTCGAACGGGGGCGGGCTCAGCCGTCCTCGGTATAGAACAGCAGGGTGAAGGCCGCGAGCCCGGTCAGTACCGGTGGCAACCACGCTGCCAGGAACGGCGGAATCACCTCTGCCGTGCCGAAGGCCGCGAACGTCTGATTTACGAAGAAAAAGGCGAAACCGAGGATCACGGCCGCAATCGACATGCGCGCCAGATCGCCCAGTCGCATCAGGCGCAGGGAAAAGGCTGCCGCCAGGATCGACATCGCGGCGAACATCACGGGCGTGGCCAGCAGTTGATGCAGGCGCAGCCGATAGGCGGTCGACGAGAAGCCCGCCTCTTCAACGCGCCGGATCTGGGTCGGCAGGGCCCACAGCGAGGTAGACTGGGGCCGGGCAAAGCGCGCGAACGCTTCGTCCTGCGCGAGGCTGGAGGGCAGGTCGAGCCGCGCATAGGAGACGGCCCGCTGGCCGGTCTGGGCCCCCACCGCATCCGTCAGCCGCCAACTGCCCGAGGTCAGGGCGGCCGAGGCGGCGTCGATGCGCTCGACGAAGCTCAGGGCACCAGTGTCTCCGACCGTATAGATGAACACGGTGACGTCCTGCAGGCGGGCGGTGGCGCTGTCCTGACGTTCGGCGCGGATGATCATCTGGCGCTGGCTGTCGCCTTCCCGTATCCAGACGGCCTTGGGCTGATCGGCCTCGACCGGAGCAGAGGAGAGGCGGGTCCGCTCGCGCTGGAACAGACCGTCACCCCAGGCGGCGACAGGGCCGAGCAGGGTGATGGTCAGGGCGCCGAAGATCAGGGCTGTGCCGGCCGCCGGCAGCACAAATCGCCACGCCGAAAGCCCCGCGGCCCGCATGGCGATCAACTCGCTGCGCCGATTCAGGCCGACATAGGCCGCCAGCGTGCCAAACAGGAAGACGAACGGCATCAGCTGCAGAATCACCGCCGGGGACTTCATGCCCATCAGGCCGAGGATCCGCAGGGCCGAAAGGTCGACGTCGGAACCGACCCCGCGAGAGATCTCGACGAAGTCGATCAGCATGATCAGGCTGCCGATCACCGCGAGGGCAACGGTCAGGGCACGCGCCTGCTGGATCAGCACATAGCGCTCAATCCGGCCGAGGCTGAGGATGCGGGGCGGTCTGAAGCTCATGCGCCGGCCCTCCGGGGACGCAGCGCCCGGATGTCGAACACGATCAGACGCCGTCCACGCCGCGGGGTGCGATACAGCATGGCGGTGGCCAGCGCCGCCACCACCAGCGGAAAGGCGTACTGGAGGATGTTCAGCCACGGGGTCCAGGCTGCCGCTGCCACCAGGCCGTAGCCGAATATGCGGACCAGCAGGAACACCGCCGCCGCCTTGGCGACCTTCAGGCCATAGCCTGTGCGGCTGAACGATCCGGCCAGAATGGCAGCCAGCGCCAGCGCCATCGCCGTCAGGGCGTACAGGGGCGAGGCCAGTCGCGAGTGCCCTTCGGCCAGCAGCTCGTTGCGGGTGCCAACAGACGGGATCATCTCGGGGCGGGGCATGAACAGGTCGCTGAGGCCAAGGTCTGCGGGCTTGAACCGCGGCTGGTCGGCGACCTCGGCAAAGGCGCCCAGCGGAAAGACATAGGTGTCGAACGACAGCAGGTTCAGCACGCCCGCCGAGGAATAGCGCTGGCTGGAACCGCCGATCAGGGTGAGCATCGGCTCGCCATCGACGCGCCCGAACCGGGCCTCGGTGGCGTTCCACGTCTCGGTGGTTCCGTCGTTCTCGATGTAGATGAACAGGTTTTTCAGCAGGCCGTTCTGCTCGATTTCCTGCACATAGACAGTCAGCCCGTCAGGGCCCTGCACAAACTCACCTTCCTCGACCAGCAGCGCCGCGAGATCAGATCGCACGGCAAAGGCTTCCGTCCGTGCCGTCGTCTGGGACCAGGGCTGGACCACGGCGTTGATCAGCAGGCCCAGCGCCACGACGATCAGCGCCAGCCGCACCGCCGGCCGGATCAGTGCCGTGCGCGTCAGGCCCGCCGCCTGGGCCGCCGTCAGCTCCTGTTCGCGCTGCAACCGCGTCAGGGCGATGAGCGCGCCGACGAACAGGCCGATAGGCAGGACCACGCCCAGCAACTGGGGGACGGCCAGCAGGGTCAGCTTGAGCATCAGCCAGAGGCTCTGGCCGCGCTCGACCACGAATTCCAGCTGCTCAAGGCTCTGACTCAGGACGCCGATTCCCACCAGGGCTCCGCACGCTCCGGCGACCGGCAGAAGCAGCTGGCGAAAAAGGTAGCCTTGAATCAGGGTCATGCGTAGGAAAATTTCGCCCGGTTGCAGGCTGTGCCGATAACGCGCATCTAATACACACGGAGGCGCGCGGACGAAACGGAACGTCGCCAATTGTATTTGTGATCAAGACCGGGGTGACCGCTCCGGCTGGGAGTGTTTTATGAAAATCGCCTTTGTCGCCGATCTCGGAAGCCCGCAGGCCCTGGCCCTGGTGGTGGGGGAGGGCCGGAAGCTCTGCGACGGAGGGACGGCACTCGACAGTCAGGCGGCGGGGGCTTTCACCCGGGCGATGCAGTCGGGCCGCTTCACCGGCGGCAAGGGCAAGACCCTGGTCGTGTCGGCCCCACACGGGCTGGACGCCTCGGTGGTCGTGCTGGCCGGCGTCGGCAAGCGGGACGAACTGACGGATCTGGCGATCGAGGAAGCGGCCGGCGCCGCCTTCCACGCGGTCAAGATGAGCGGGGCCGAGAGCCTGACCGTCGATGCCCGGTCGCTCAACGCCGATCAGGCGGCCCGCGTCGCCTTCGCCGTGAAACTGGCCGCCTACCGGTTCGATAAGTATTTGACGCGCCAGAAGCCGGACAAGATCCCGTCGGTCACCGCGCTCAATGTGGTGTGTGCCGATCCGAAAGCCGCCGAGGCGGCGTTCAGCCCGATGTCGGCCGTGGCGGACGGGGTGATCTTCGCCCGCGACCTGGTCTCGGAGCCCGCCAACGTCCTCTATCCGGAAGAGTTCGCCAACCGCTGCAAGGCTTTGGAAAAACTTGGCCTTGAGGTCGAGGTGCTGAACGAGAAAGAGCTTGAGAAGCTCGGCTTCCGGACCCTGTTGGCCGTCGGCATGGGTAGCCGTCGCGAAAGCCAGGTCGCCATCATGAAGTGGAACGGCGGCAAGGAAGGCGAAGCACCGCTGGCCTTCGTCGGCAAGGGCGTTTGCTT
>CAXICH010000149.1:0-5908 GCA_964022245.1 uncultured Alphaproteobacteria bacterium | reverse complement strand
TAGGGCAGGTGCCGGTTGGCCACCATCCACAGGGTGCCGCCGGTGCGCAGCGACTGCGCCGCCCGGTCGATGAAGGCCTGGCCCAGCGCCCGGTCCTCGGCCCCGCCGTCGTGGAAGGGCGGATTGGCGACGACGAAATCCAGATCGGCCAGATCGGTCAGCGTCCGCACATCGGCCCACAGGAACCGCACCCGGGGGTCGGTCAGATTGCGCCGCGCCGCCTCGACCGCGCGCCGGTCCAGATCGATCAGGGTCAGTTCGGTCACGGCGTCCTGCGCCAGCACGGCGTGGGCCAGCGCGCCATGGCCACAGCCGAAGTCCGCCCCCCGCCCCTTGAGCGCGCCCAGATTGCGGATCAGCAGGGCCGTGCCCGGATCGACGCGGTCCCAGGCGAACAGGCCGGGCTGGGTCCAGATGCCGGAGGCCGGGTCCTGTCGCAGCGCACCGGCCTCGATCGCCGCATCGACACCGCTCAGCGTCTGCGGCCGCGTCGCCAGACAGCGTTTGTGGTGGGCCTTGGACACGACCTCGCAATCGACCCCGAAGCCCTTCAGCTCTTTCGCCAGCCGCGCCCCGCCCTTGGTCTTGGGCGCCATGACATCAAGGCGACCGCCCGGTTTCAGTGCCCGTAGCACCCGCGCCAGCGTGTACTGGCGTTCGATCGCGCCCGCCGGGGCCAGAACCACGGCCTGATCCACGCTTTCCGGCGCGAGGTCTTCCAGCACCGCGGCCCCCGGATGGCGCGGCGAGACCTGCACGGCGTCGGTGGGCGGATCAAAGATGAGGGGCGGGCGACCGAAGATCAGGCTGTTCATAAGGCGGCCTATAGCGGCATTTCGCGCGCCGGGCACGGGTGACACGTCCGGCCCCATCCGGCAGAACCGGGCATGGCCCATGATTCGTCCGCCATTTCGCTGACCCCCGACGCCCGGTCCCTGCTGCAGCGCATCTGGGGTCACGACGATTTTCGCGGCCTGCAGGCCCCGGCGATCCAGGCGGTGCTGGACGGGCGCGATGTGCTGGCGGTGCTGCCGACCGGCGGGGGCAAGAGCCTGTGCTACCAGATCCCGGCCCTGATGCGGCCCGGGCTGGCGCTGGTGGTCTCGCCCCTCATCGCCCTGATGAGCGATCAGGTGGCGGCGCTGGACCAGCTGGGTGTACCGGCGGCGCGGCTGGACTCCTCGCTCGATTCCGAAGCGCGTGCCGACCTGTGGGGCCGGATACGGGCCGGCGACCTCAAGCTGCTTTACGTCTCGCCGGAGGGCCTGGCCTCGTCCTGGCTGCTGGACCGGCTGGCCGAGCTGGACCTGTCGCTGATCGCGGTCGACGAGGCGCACTGCGTCTCGCAATGGGGTCATGATTTCCGGCCCGACTATCGCAATCTGGGGCGGCTGAAGGCGCGGTTCCCGCATGTGCCGACCGTTGCCCTGACGGCGACGGCCGATGCCCGCACCCGCGCCGACATCCTGCAGTCCCTGAACATCGGCGCAGCCGAGGTGTTCGTCGACAGTTTCGCCCGGCCGAACCTCAGGCTGTCGGCCCTGCCCAAGGCCGGGGGTCAGGCGAAGACCGAGGCCCAGGTGGTCGAACTGGTCGACGCGCGGCGGGGCGTCTCGGGCGTCGTCTATTGCGGGTCGCGCAAGGGCTGCGAGCGGCTGGCCGAGGCGCTGGCCGGGGCGGGCCATGACGCGGTCGCCTATCACGCCGGGCTGGATGCGCGAGAGCGACACGACCGGCTGACGCGATTCCTTGAGGCCGACCAGGGCGTGATTGTCGCCACGATCGCCTTTGGCATGGGCGTCGACAAGCCCGACGTCCGCTATGTCCTGCACGCCGATCCGCCCGGCTCGCTGGAAGCCTATTGGCAGGAGGTCGGGCGCGCGGGCCGCGACGGCGACCCGGCCGAGGGCATCACTCTCTACGGCTCGGCCGATGTGGCCTGGTCATTGAAACGGCTGGACGGCAGCCCCCTTGACGCCGAGGTCATGTCCGCCCAGCGCCGCAAGGTCTGGCAGCTTTACGCCATGCTGGACGGCGCCGTCTGCCGGCCGCAGGCCGTGCGTCACTATTTCGGCGAAGAGGGGGCCGCGCCCTGCGGCGTCTGCGATCTGTGCCGGACCCCGCCCGAACAGGTGGCCATGACCACCGAGGCGCAAAAGGCGCTGGCCGCCGTGCACCGGCTGGAGGGACGCTATGGCCGCGGCCGGGTGATCGACCACCTGACCGCACGCCAGAAGGACGGGGAGGGTCTGGGTCAGGGCCTGTCAACCTGGGGGGTAGGCCGCGACCTGCCGGTCAGCGAATGGCGCCGTATTCTGGATCATCTGGTGTTCGAAGGCCTGCTGATCGAGGACCCGAACGAGGGGCGCCCCCTGATCGGCCTGGGTGACCCCGAGGCCGTACGCGCCGTCTATCGCGGCGAGCATGAGGTGCGGTTGCGCCGCGAAGCCCCGCAGGCGGCGCGATCGGCAGGCAAGCGTGCGCCGGCCACCGATCTTGTCGCGCGACTGCCTGCCGGGGCGCGCGAACGGTTCGAGGCCCTGCGCGCCTGGCGCCGCGAGGTGGCCCATGCCCAGGGCGTGCCGCCCTATGTCATCTTTCAGGACCGTACCCTGCTGGCCCTGGCCGAGGCGCAACCCGCCAGTCTGGACGCCCTGTCCACCGTCCCCGGCATCGGCAAGTCCAAGCTGACCACCTATGGCCGGGCCGTGCTGGAGGTTCTTGGCCGGGCGCGCGACGCCGAGGCCGCCTGAGCGCCGGATCAGGCGTCAGGGGGCGCCCAGAAACTCATCGACCGCCGCCATGAAGCGGACCGGCTGGTCGATCATCACCATGTGCTCGGCCCCCTCGATCGGCACCAGCCGCGCCGGACGGGGCAGCCCGCGGTAGGCCTGACGCCAGGACGACTGCAACTGATAGCGAGGCGAGTCCTCGCGACGGCTCCAGCCATAGACCACGGTCACCGGCACGTGGATGCGCGCCAGATTGGGGCGCAGGTCGACGGTCATCACCTCGTACAGGCTCTGGGCCAGCACCCGGGCGTCGCCGCCCTGCCAGCCGACCCAGGCCTCCAGCGCCTGCGACGTCGCCCCCATCCCCTCGGCCCACGGTTGACGGGCCAGGGCGTCGTCGCCGAGGAACAGCACGGCCTGATAGGCGACAGCCGCAATCGGCTCCAGATCCTGCCCCGTGGCCCGGTCATCGATCAGCGACGGGAAGAAGGGCGCGGCGTCGACGATCATGATCCGGCCGAGTTCGATATCCGGCGTGGATGCGAGCCTGAGGGCGATCTGCCCGCCCATTGAATGGCCGATGACGGCCGGGGCGCGCAGGCTTCGGGTACGGATATAGCGGGCGACCTCGGCCGCCACCGGGCCCGCGACCAGACCGCGCCCGTTAGCGCCCGCCCCCAGCTCGCCGAAGCCCCGCACCGATACCAGGTGGACGCGAGCGGTCTGGCTCAGCCGCTCCGCCACGGGCTCCCAGACCAGAGAGGTCGAGGCCAGACCGGGGATCAGGATCACATCGCGCACCGGTCGGTCCGGATCCACGGTCCGGGGCGCGCGGACCTCGACGACGATGCGGTTCGAGGTGAACCGCGCCTGTCGGGGGACCGCAGCGGCGGCCCCGGGCGGGAACCTGCCCTCGACCGATGGCGTGGTTACGCTTGATGCGGCGGATGGCGAGGAGTCGCCATCGCCTGCCGGCAGGGCAAGCGCAAGGGTGAGGCTGAACAGGGCCAGAAGCGAGATCATGCGTCACCCTAGTCCGGCGATCAGGGCGCGGACACGGCCCTGATGCGGCAATTCACCCGGGTCTTGCCAAATTCGCGTGATCGGCATCTTCTGTCACCGGATCTTCTTGGGGAGACACCGATGCTGACTTCGATCCTCACTGCCCTGGCCCTCGGCCTGACGCCCGTTGCCGACCAGGACCCGCCGGTTTCAACCGCGCCCGTTACCGACTGGCATCCCTTCTCGCGCAGCGGGACCACGGCCTATCTGGCCGATGCGGCCCAGATCGTGCCGACCGAGGGAGGCACCCGGGTCCGGGTCGCGCGGGTCCCGCTGACGGGCAGCGACTTCAGCCACGAGATCGACACCTACAGCTTCCGCTGTGGCAGCCGCGAAATCCGGTTCCTGTCCACGGACACCTATGACGGCACCGGCCAGTTGACCGACCGCTACGAAGAGACCGTCGAAGAGTGGGACACCGTCACAGAGGGCACCAACTACGGCTTCCTCTACGACGTGGTCTGCAATGAGAAACGCTCGGCCCAGGGGTCTTACCCCACCGTCACGGCCTTCATCGGCCAGACCCGCGACTAGGGCCTGATCGGTTGAGGTGGAACCGCTTCGCGATTCCGCCGATGCCATGAATCAGGCTCCCGGACTATGCTGGACCGACATCTGAGCCCAGCTGGACAGGCGTCCAACTGAACCGATCTCGGTCTAGACGTCGACGGCGGCGTCGAGGGCGTTTTCCTGAATGAACTCGCGGCGCGGCTCGACCACATCGCCCATCAGCTTGGCGAACAGGTCGTCGGCCTCGTCGGCCTGATTGACCTGCACCTTCAGCAGGGTGCGGGCATTGGCGTCCAGGGTGGTTTCCCACAGCTGGTCCGGGTTCATCTCGCCCAGACCCTTGTAGCGCTGAATCGACAGGCCCTTGCGGCCCGATTCCAGCACCACCGAAAACAGGTCCAGCGGACCTCTCACGGTCGCCGTCCGCTCCTTGCGGCGATAGGTGGCAGGCACGTCGAACACCCCGTCAAAGGCATGGGCGCGTTCGCCCAGACGACGGGCGTCCAGCGAGCGGATCAGCGCCTCTTCCAGCACGATGGTCTCGGCCACGGCGCGGCGCACGCGGTTGAACACCACGGCCCCCTGATCGCCCGGAGCCCCGGTCCACGGTCCGTCGCCCTCTTCGGCATAGCGGTCCAGCCCGGTCGAGACCCGGTCCAGCAGGGCCTGATCCAGCGGCGCGTTCTCGTCGAACAGGCCGCCCAGCGCCGCCTGTTCGATGGCAAAGGCCGGCGCGCGTTGCGACAGGCGGTCGACGCTGGCCTTGAAGGCCTTGGCCTCGCGCGTCAGCCCCTGAAGGTCCATGCCGGTGCGACGTTCGCCGTCAGCCAGGTCCAGCGAGGCCTCGCTGACGCCTTCCTCGATCAGATAGGCGTCCATCTCGGACTGGTCCTTGAGATAGCGCCCGTGCTTGCCCTTGGTCACCTTGTAGAGGGGCGGCTGGGCGATGAACACGTGGCCCCGCTCGATCAACTCGGGCATCTGCCGATAGAAGAAGGTCAGCAGCAGGGTCCGGATGTGGGCGCCGTCGACGTCGGCGTCGGCCATCAGGATGATCTTGTGATAGCGCAGCTTGTCGGCGTTGAAGTCGTCGCGGCCGATGCCGGTGCCCAGCGCCAGGATCAGGGTGCCGATCAGGTCCGACGACAGCATCCGGTCGAAGCGCGCGCGCTCGACGTTCAGGATCTTGCCGCGCAGGGGCAGGACCGCCTGGTTCTCGCGGTTGCGCGCCTGTTTGGCCGAGCCGCCGGCGGAATCGCCCTCGACGATGAACAGTTCGGACTTGGCCGGGTCGCGTTCCTGACAATCGGCCAGCTTGCCGGGCAGGCTCGAGATTTCGAGTGCCGACTTGCGCCGGGTCAGGTCGCGGGCCTTGCGCGCCGCCTCGCGGGCGGCGGCGGCCTCGACAATCTTGGCGACCACCAGCTTGGCCTCGACCGGATGTTCCTCGAACCAGGTCGACAGCCCCTCGGAGCATAGCCCCTCGACCGCCGGACGCACTTCGGACGAGACCAGCTTGTCCTTGGTCTGGCTGGAGAATTTGGGATCGGGCACCTTGACCGACAGGACGCAGGTCAGGCCCTCGCGGGCATCCTCACCCGAGA
>CAXICH010000148.1:0-5921 GCA_964022245.1 uncultured Alphaproteobacteria bacterium | reverse complement strand
ACATCGAGATGGTGACCATCACCCATTCGACCGCCGAGCCGAACGGCCTGGCCATAACCACACCGCTGGGCCTGGTGCTGCACACGGGCGACTGGAAGATCGACAACGACCCTGTCGTGGGCGAGCGCACCGACATCGAGACGATCCGCCGCCTGGGTGACGAGGGCATCCTCGCCATGGTGTGTGATTCCACCAATGTGTTTGTTGAGGGCACGGCGGGGTCCGAAGGCGAGGTGCGCGATGCCCTGGCCGAACTGATCGGCAGCCTGTCGGGCCGGATCGCGGTCGGGTGTTTCGCCTCGAACGTCGCCCGTCTGGACAGTGTGGTGCGGGCCGCCGAGGCCGCCGGGCGACGGGTGGCTCTGGCCGGACGGTCGATGCACCGGATTACGGCTGCAGCCAAATCGGTTGGCATGCTGTCGGACATCAAGCCCTTCCTGAGCGAGGAAGAAGCCCGGCGCTGGCCAGCAGACCAGTTGCTGTACCTGTGCACCGGCAGTCAGGGCGAGTCCCGCGCCGCCCTGTCACGCGTGGCCGAGGGCAATCACCCCTTCATCAAGCTGGGCAAGGGCGACCACTGCATTTTTTCCTCGCGGATGATCCCCGGCAATGAACTGGCCATCGGCCGGCTCCAGGATGCTTTGTCCGAGCGCGGCGTGCGCATCTACACCGACCGGGACCACCCGGGTATCCACGTCTCGGGCCACCCGTGCCGAGACGAACTGCGCCAGATGTACCAGTGGGCGCGCCCGCAGATCGCCATCCCGACCCACGGCATGCGCCGCCACATCGCCGAGCACGCCCTGCTGGCCAAGGAAATGCAGGTGCCCGAGACCGTGACCCCGCGCAACGGCGACATGGTCCGTCTGGCCCCCGGACCGGCAGCGATCATTGACGAAGTGCCCTCGGGCCGACTGTTCGTCGACGGCGGCATGCTGGTCGAGGAAATGGGGGAGGCCCTGCGCGAACGTCGCCACGCGGCCTCGAACGGACTTATCCTCGTCAGCTTCGCTCTGGATCGTCGCGGCAAGCTGGCCTCCAGCATCGATGTGCGCGGCATCGGCCTGCCGGGCGACGAGGATCAGCCGTTGGGCGACCTTCTGGACGAACTGGCCGAGCGCGCCGAGGATGCCGTTCGCAAGTTGAAAGGCGAGGCGCTGGAAGACGAAATGGTCATCGAGCAGGCTGTGGCCCGCACCCTGAAAAAGGCCAGTCAGGGCATCTGGGACCGTCGTCCCATCGTGGAAACCATTGTGCTGAGGGTCTGATGATCGGTCGTCTGAACCACGTGGGTGTCGCCACGCCATCGATTGACGCCAGTGTGGCGATGTACCGCGACCTGCTGGGCGCGACAAAGGCGCACGCGCCCTTCGACCTGCCGGCCCAGGGAGTGCGCGTGTGCTTCATCGATCTGCCCAACAGCCAGATCGAGCTGCTCGAACCGCTGGGCGACGACAGCCCGATCCATGGGTTTCTGGCCAAGAACCCGAAGGGCGGGCAGCACCATGTCTGTTTCGAGGTCGAGGACATCCTGGTTGCCCGCGACGCACTCCGGGCGAAGGGTGCGACAATTCTGGGGACTGGCGAACCGCGCATCGGGGCGCATGGTACGCCGATCATCTTCGTCCATCCCAAGGACATGGGCGGGGTGCTGGTCGAACTGATGGAAACGCCGAAAGACGGAGCGCACTGATGCCGATCGGGCCGATCACCATGTTTTCCATCTATGTCATCTGCTGGTGGGTGGCCCTGTTCACCATCCTGCCGCTGGGCATGAACCAGCAGGATCAGGCGCCTCCGACTGACGGGGCCCAGTGGGGTGCGCCGGACAAACCGGACCTGAAGAAGAAATTCATCACCACGACCTGGGTCGGCGCGATCCTGTGGGCGGTGATCATGGCGGTCATCTTTCTGGGGCTGGTTCCCATCCCGGAAGTCAGCGGGACCTAAGCTTGGCCACAGACTGGTCTAGCTTTTGGGCCAACGTCCCGGCTAAAGCACAGCGAGACCCTGCTGCTTCATCCCGGATGTGCCCATGCGCCTGTCGCGCTATTTCCTGCCCACGCTGAAAGAGGCGCCCGCCGACGCCCAGATCGTCTCGCATCAGCTGATGCTGAGAGCGGGTCTGGTTCGCCAGGAGGCCGCGGGCATCTATGCCTGGCTGCCGCTGGGCCTGCGCGTGCTGCGTCGGATCGAGCAGATCGTGCGCGAGGAGCAGGAGCGGGCAGGGGCGGTCGAACTGTTGATGCCCACGCTGCAGCTGGCCGACCTGTGGCGCGAGTCCGGCCGCTATGACGCCTATGGCCCCGAGATGCTGCGCATCAAGGACCGCCACGAGCGCGAACTGCTGTACGGCCCGACCAATGAGGAGATGATCACCGACATCTTCCGGGCCTATGTGAAGAGCTACAAGTCGCTGCCGCTGAACCTGTTTCACATCCAGTGGAAGTTCCGGGACGAGCGGCGGCCGCGCTTCGGCGTCATGCGCGGGCGCGAGTTCCTGATGAAGGATGCCTATTCCTTCGATCTGGACGAGGCCTCGGCCCGCAAGGCCTACAACCGCATGTTCGTGGCCTACCTCAACACCTTTGCCCGCATGGGGCTGAAGGCCGTGCCCATGCGCGCGGATACCGGCCCGATCGGCGGCGACCTCAGCCACGAGTTCATCGTTCTGGCGGACACTGGTGAAAGCCAGGTGTTCTGTGACCGCAAGCTGGTCGAGATGCCGGCTCCGGGCGGGGACGTCGACTGGAACGACCTGCAGTCCATCGTTGACGAGCGGACCGCCCTCTACGCGGCGACCGAGGAAATGCACGAGGCTGGCCGGTTCGAGGCCGAGACCGCGGAGGGCGATCGCCTGACGGCGCGCGGCATCGAGGTCGGGCATATCTTCTACTTCGGCACCAAATATTCGACGCCCATGAAGGCCCGCGTCCAGGGTCCCGATGGACGCGACGCGGACGTGCACATGGGCAGCTACGGCGTCGGCGTGTCTCGCCTGCTGGGTGCCATCATCGAGGCCAGTCATGACAATTCCGGCATCATCTGGCCGGACGCAGTGGCCCCGTTCAACGTCGTGGTCATCAATCTGCGCGCCAGCGACGAGGGCGTCTGCAATGCCTGCGAGGAGGCGGTCAACCGTCTGGAGGCGCTCGGCAAGGACGTGCTGTACGACGACACCGACGAGCGCCCGGGCGGCAAGTTCGCTACGGCTGACCTGATCGGCATTCCCTGGCAGCTGACCATCGGGCCCAAGGGTGTGGCCGAGGGCGTGGTCGAGCTGAAGCGCCGCGCGACCGGGGAAAAGCTGAGCGTGCCTCTGGATGAGGCCATCGCCCGGCTGACCGCATGACCGATATCGTCGGCAAGCCCCCGAAGCCCGCGGGGCCGTTCTCCGCATGGGAGATCGGACTGGCGCTGCGCTACCTTCGAGCCAAGCGCAAGGAGGGCGGTATCGCCCTGATCGCCATCATCTCCTACGTCGCCGTGGCGCTGGCGGTCATGGCCCTGATCGTGGTGATGAGCATCATGGCCGGCTTCCGCGCTGAACTGCTCAGTCGGATGTTGTCGTTCAACGGCCATATGTACGTCCAGGGCCAGGTCCTGAATGATCCGGACCGCGATCTGGCGCTCGAGCGGCTGCGCGAGGTGCCCGGTGTGGTCAGCGTGACGCCGCTGGTGGAGTCGCCGGCCATGTTCCAGGCCTCGGGGCGCGCGACCGGCGGTCTGGTGCGCGGCATCCGTCCCGAGGACCTGACCTCGATGACCTATGTCTATGACAGCCTCTCCCAGACCGCGCGCGACATGTTCGGCAAGGGGGACTACGGCGGCGACTATGTGCTGATCGGCAAATCCCTGTCCGAGGAACTGGGCATCGGTGTCGGTTCGCCGGTCACCCTGTATTCCCCCACAGGGGCCGACAGTGCCTTTGGCAATCTCGGCGGTCTGTCCAAGACCTATGTGGTCGGCGGCATCTTCAGTTCGGGCACGGCGGACTATGACCGGGCCTTCGTCTTCATGCCGCTGGAGCAGGCGCAGCTGTTCTTCGGCAAGGAAGGGCTGTGGGATATCATCGAGATGAAGACCGCGGAGCCTGACCGGGTCGAGGCCCTGAGAGAGCCGGTCCGGACCGCGGTGGGTGACGGCAATCTGGTCAGCGACTGGCGCGACCGTCTGGCCGCCTTCTGGGGCGCACTCAAGGTCGAGCGGGTGGCGATGAGCATCATCCTCGGCCTCGTCGTCGCGATCGCCGCGCTGAACATCATTTCCGGCATTGTCATGCTGGTGAAGAACAAGACCCGCGACATCGCGATCCTGAGAACGGTGGGCGCCAGCCAGTTCTCGATGCTGCGGATCTTCTTCATGTCCGGGGCGGCGATCGGCATAGCGGGGACCGTCACCGGACTGGTGCTGGGCCTGCTGTTCTGTCTGAACATCGGGGCGATCCAGCATTTCCTCGAGTGGGTGTTCCAGACCGAGGTGTTCAATGCCGACGTCTATATGCTCGACGCCGTGCCGGCGCTTGTGGCGCCGATGGACGTGTTCTGGGTTGCGATGTGGTCCTTCTTCATGAGCTGCGTGGCCGGGTTGATCCCGTCATGGCAGGCCGCCCGGCTCGATCCGGTGGAGGCCCTCCGCTATGAATAGCCCCACACCTCCCGTTCTGTCGGTGCACGACGTAACCCGCACCTATGAGACCGCCGCCGGCGGACTGACGGTGCTGCGCGGCGTCAATCTGGATGTCCGGCCCGGAGAGATTGTCGGCCTGATCGGCCCCTCGGGATCGGGCAAGTCCAGCCTGCTGCATGCGGCCGGCCTGCTGGAGCATCCCACTTCGGGCGAGGTGAAGATCGACGGCGAGCCGGTCGGCGGCCTGCCGGAACGCGCGCGCACCCATATCCGTCTGGCGAGGATCGGTTTCGTCTATCAATTCCATCATCTGCTGCCGGAATTTGATGCCCGGGATAATGTCGCCCTGCCGCTCCGCATCGCGGGGCACGGGCTGGGCGCAGCGCGTGCGCGGGCTGAGGAGCTGCTGGTGGCCCTCGGTCTCTCCGACCGCTTGACCCATCAGCCGTCGCAGCTGTCGGGCGGCGAGCGCCAGCGGGTGGCTGTGGCCCGTGCCCTGGCCAACCGGCCGCGCCTGCTGCTGGCCGATGAGCCGACCGGCAACCTCGACCCGGCCACCAGTCAGACCGTGTTCGAGGCCCTGCATGATCTGGCCAAGAAGACTGGCGTGGCGGCCCTGATTGCCACCCACAACATGGAGCTGGCGGGGCATATGGACCGCGTCTTCGCCCTCAAGGACGGCCATCTGGAAGAACGTCCGGCGGAGAGCCAGGCCTACTGATCACTCAGGACTTCGGCAGGGGCTGCAGGTCCGCAAACTCCGGCGTGCTCTTCGTAGCCCGGGCCTGAATGGCGCCCAGAATGTCGGCTGTGTTCCAGATCGAGCCCTGCATGACGGCGGCCCATTCCAGACCATCGGCGACCGTGTGGTCGCGGGCATAGGTGATCGCCGCCTTCGACCCAGAGATCGCCAGAGGCGCCTTGGCCGCGATGGCATGGGCCATCTCGAGGGCGGCGGCCAGCACGGCATCGGCATCCGGCAGCACAGCATTGACGAAGCCCAGGCGCTCGGCGCGGTCCGCCGTCAGACTGGTGCCCAGATAGGCCAGCTCGCGGACGACGCCTTCGGGTAGCAGACGCGGCAGGCGTTGCAGGCTGCCGACGTCGGCCATCATGCCGATGTTGATCTCCTCGATGCGGAAATACGCCCCCTCGGCGGCCAGCCGCAGGTCGCAGGCGGCGATCATGTCCAGCCCCGCGCCGACGCAGGCCCCCTGAACCGCAGCGATCACCGGAAAGCGCACCCGCTCCAGCATCGACAGGGCGTCCTGCAGGTCGCGCGCCGCCTGATG
>CAXICH010000147.1:0-5925 GCA_964022245.1 uncultured Alphaproteobacteria bacterium | reverse complement strand
CGCTGGTCGACGCCATCCGTCGCGGCACCGACGTCATGCTGTCGGGCAAGGTCGCGGTCGTGTGCGGCTATGGCGATGTGGGCAAGGGCTCGGCTGCTTCGCTCCGTCAGGGCGGCGCCCGGGTGATCGTCACCGAGATCGATCTGATCTGCGCCCTGCAGGCCGCCATGGAAGGCTATGAGGTCCAGACCCTGAACGACGTCGCCGGTTCAGCCGACATCTTCGTCACCGCCACGGGCAACAAGGACGTCATCACCGTCGATCACATGCGCGCCATGCGCAACAACGCCATCGTCTGCAACATCGGCCACTTCGATTCCGAGATCCAGGTCGCCGGCTTGAAGAACATGAAGTGGGACGAGATCAAGCCGCAGGTCGACCACGTCGAATTCCCCGACGGCAAGAAGATCATCCTGCTGTCCAAGGGCCGTCTGGTGAACCTCGGCAATGCCACGGGCCACCCCTCGTTCGTCATGTCGGCCTCCTTCACCAATCAGGTGCTGGCCCAGATCGAGCTGTGGACCAACAAGTCGAAATACGAGAACCAGGTCTATGTGCTGCCCAAGCACCTGGACGAGAAGGTCGCCGCCCTGCACCTCGACAAGCTGGGCGCCAAGCTGACGACCCTGACGAAGGAACAGTCCGACTATATCTCGGTCCCGGCCGCCGGACCGTTCAAGCCGGATCACTACCGCTACTGATCGGCTTCGATGCCGCACCCCGCCTGACCCTCTGGTCAGGCGGGGGCGCGCGGCCTAGTTTGCCCGCATGGGCAACATCGTCGACATCCTGATCCTGATCGCCATCGCCGCGGTCGCCATCACGCTCGGGTTCGGGCTGAAGGCCCTGTTCACCCCCGGAGACGCGGCCCGCAGCCAGTCCAACCATCTGATGCGTCTGCGCGTCGGCCTTCAGGCCGTGGCGGTTGTGCTACTGGTCGTGGCCATGTGGTGGAAATCCACCCACGGAGGCTAGGCCCATGGTCCTGCTCAACAAGATCTACACGCGTACGGGGGATGAGGGGCAGACCCGCCTCGCCAACGGGGCGCCCGTCTCCAAGACCGATCTGCGGGTCGAGGCCTATGGTGCGGTCGACGAGCTGAATGCCGTCATCGGCCTCGCCCGGCTGAACTCGGGACAGAACGACCGCATCGACGCCATGCTGGCCCGCATCCAGAATGAGCTGTTCGATCTGGGCGCTGATCTGGCCACGCCGCTGGATCCGCCCCCGGAACGGGAGGCCCTGCGGATCATCGACAGCCAGGTCGAACGTCTGGAGCAGGAAATCGACTGGATGAACGAGAGCCAGAAGCCGCTCGACAGCTTCATCCTGCCGGGCGGATCCCCCCTGTCCACCCATCTGCATCTGGCGCGCACCGTCTGCCGACGCGCGGAACGCTGCGCTGTTCGTCTGGCCGAGGCCGGCGTGGCGGTGACGCCCGCCGCTTTGCGCTATCTCAACCGGCTGTCCGACCATCTGTTCGTGGCGGGCCGACGCGCCAACCATCACGGCGCCGATGATGTGAAGTGGCGCCCGGGCGCCACCCGCTAGCTACTCCGGCTTACCGGCCCTGCTGGGCCCGCAGCCGGGCGCGTTCGGCATCTACAGCGTCCTGACGGGCCTTCTTCTGCGCCGCGACCTGACGTTCCAGCACCAGCAGCTCGGCGTTCTTGGCCTTGGAGGCCTCCAGCCGGCTGACCCCGATGGGGCGTCCGGTGATGTCGGGGATAAAGATCGGCTGGGCGCAGGTCCGGGTGGTCACATCGTACCAGTTGCCGGCGGCCTCGCAGCGCTCGCCGGGGCTGACCCAGAACTGCTGATAGACCAGCAGCCCTGCGACGATCATGCCGAACAGGCCGAAGAACGCGATGCCCAGCCGCCGGAAGCTCAGAAAGCGATGCATGGTAGGTCCTGGGCTCCTTTGCCGGGGCGCGGCGTGGCTTTGCCGCAGTTAGCTTGACCCCGCGTTACATTGACAGGGCGGTTTGGCCGTTCCATGTCCAACCCCACGCATTCGGCGTTTAATTGGCCAGCGCATCAATGGATAGGCTCATGAAGGTTCTCGTCCCTGTCAAACGGGTGATCGACTATAACGTCAAGGCTCGGGTCAAGGCCGACCAGAGCGGGGTCGACCTCGCCAATGTCAAGATGAGCATGAACCCCTTCGACGAAATCGCCGTCGAGGAGGCTGTTCGGCTCAAGGAAGGCAAGGGGCATCACGCCGCCAATACGGCCGAGGAAATCGTCGCCGTCTCGGTGGGGGTGACCCAGGCCCAGGAGACGATCCGCAACGCCCTGGCGATCGGCGCCGACCGCGGGATCCTGGTTCAGTCGGACACCGACCTTGAGCCGCTGGCGGTGGCCAAGGTGCTCAAGGCGGTGGTCGACGAAGAGAAGCCCGATCTGGTGCTGATGGGCAAACAGGCCATCGACGGCGACAACAATGCCGTCGGCCAGATGCTGGCCGCCCTGCTGGACTGGCCGCAGGCGACCTTCGCCTCCAGGGTCGAGATCAAGGACGGCAAGGCCCAGGTCACCCGCGAGATCGACGGCGGCCTGCAAACCATAGAGGTTACCCTGCCGGCGGTCATCACCGTCGACCTGCGCCTCAACACGCCGCGCTACGCGTCGCTGCCCAACATCATGAAGGCCAAGAAGAAGGAGATCGCCACCAAGGCGGTCGCCGACTACGGCGCCGATACCGCGCCGCGCCTCAAGGTGGTGAAGGTCACTGAGCCGCCCAAGCGCGAGGCGGGTGAAAAGGTGGCTGACGCCGCCGAACTGGTTGCCAAGCTCAAGTCCAAGGGAGTCATCTGATGGCCGTTCTCGTCATTGCTGACCACGACGGCGCGACCGTCCGTGACACCACGCACAAGACCGTGACCGCGGCCGCGAAGATCGGCGGCGACGTCGACATTCTGGTCGTCGGTGAAGGCGCCAGGGCCGCAGCCGATGCGGCGGCGAAGATCAAGGGCGTGCGCAAGGTGCTGCTGGCCGAGAGCGCCGGTCTGGGGAAGGTGCTGGCCGAGGCCGTCGAGGCCACCGTCCTGCCGCTGGCTGACGGTTATGACGCCATCCTCGCCCCGGCCACCACGGACGGCAAGAATTTCGCGCCGCGGATCGCCGCGAAGCTGGATGTCGCGCCGATCTCGGACATCATCGAGGTGGTTTCGCCCGACACCTTCGTGCGCCCCATCTACGCGGGCAATGCGCTTGAAACCGTCCAGTCCTCGGACGCGAAAAAGGTCATCACCGTGCGCCCCACCGGCTTCGATGCCGCGGAAGAGGGCGGTTCGGCCTCCGTCGAGGCGGTGACGGGCGGCGACGCCCCGAAGACGACCTTCGTCTCCGAGGAAATGGTCAAGTCCGACCGTCCCGAGCTGGGCGCGGCCAAGATCGTCGTGTCCGGCGGCCGGGCCATGGGCTCGTCCGAGGAATTCCATGCCGTCATGGATCCGCTGGCGGACAAGCTGGGCGCCGCCGTCGGGGCCTCGCGCGCCGCGGTCGACGCCGGCTATGCGCCGAACGACTATCAGGTCGGCCAGACCGGCAAGGTGGTCGCCCCCGAGCTTTACATCGCCATCGGCATCTCGGGTGCCATCCAGCATCTGGCCGGCATGAAGGACTCCAAGATCATCGTCGCGATCAACAAGGATCCGGACGCCCCGATCTTCCAGGTCGCCGACTATGGTCTGGTGGCCGACTACAAGACCGCCGTGCCCGAACTGATGACGGCCCTTGGCTGATCCAGGCGGAAGACGGACGGCAGGGGGCGCGGCTCCGAGGGCTCGCGACCCTTTGCCGTTGAAGGACGCCACCCGCGACCATTGAGAGCGAAGATCAGCTCGAGAAGCTGCGCGCCGTTGGCGGGCTGGTGGCGCGGACGCTGGCGGCCATGGGCAAGGCGCTGGAACCCGGCATGACCACGCGCGAACTGGATGACCTTGGCCGGGGTCTGCTGGAGGCGGAAGGCGCTCGCTCCGCGCCCGAGTTGACCTACGGCTTTCCGGGCGCGACCTGCATCTCGGTCGGGCCCGACTGCGCCCACGGCATCCCGGAGGAGCGACAGGTGAAGGCCGGCGATCTGGTCAATATCGACGTCTCGGCCGAACTGGATGGCTATTTTGGGGACACGGGCGCCAGCTTTTCCGTTCCACCGACCCGGCCCCGCATCGAACGCCTGTGTCGCGACGGTCGCCGGGCCATGTGGACCGGCATCCGGGCGGTGAAGCCGGGCGGGCCGCTGAACGCTATCGGCCGCGCCATCGAGACCTTCGCTGACCGGAATGGCTACAGCCTGGTCCGAAACCTCTCCAGCCATGGCGTCGGCCGGTCCCTGCACGACGATCCGGCCGAGATCGCCACCTGGTACGAGCCCGGGGACCGCCGTGTGATCCCCGAGGGCCTGGTGTTCACCATCGAGCCTTTCCTCTCGCTGGGCGCCGACTGGGTCGACGAACGCGACGACGGCTGGACGCTTTATCCGCCCCTGGAAGAACCGACGGTCCAGTACGAACACACGCTTGTGGCCACCCGGCGGGGCCCGGTGATCCTGACGCTCGCGTGATGGCGCGCCTCTTCGTTCGGCTGACCCCCGGGGCGGCGCAGGACCGGCTGGACGGTTGGGACAGCGACCCGGACGGGCGGCCCGTGCTCAAGGTGCGGGTGCGTGCACGCCCGATCGAGGGCAAGGCCAATGAGGCGCTCGTGCGGCTGGTGGCCGGGGCACTGGGTCTGCCGCGCAGCGCGGTCTCTCTGGCGCAGGGCGACCGCAGCCGGACCAAGCGGCTGGAGGTTGACGGCCTCGACGACGATGCGGTCCGGGCGCGCCTTACAGCTTTGTAATGAATCGGGCTTTGACGCGACCGGCGTAAGCCTCTTGTAATCGCCGCTTCGCTGGCCCTGTTGTGGGCGCGCGACGATCCGGTTGACTGGGGAGCTGACCACCATGTTCACAACACGTCTGCGGGGGTCCGCGTCCGGACCGCTCGCCCTCATCCTTGCTGCCACGCTCGGTCTGTCGGCTTGCGCCACGACGGGTGAAGGCGCTTCCTCCGACGGGAACGGCGACGCCGCCCCCGCGCGCGAGGCCCGGGCCCTGCCGACCGGCATGGATGCCGCGACCAATCCGGATCCCTATCCCTCGACCTATCGTGGCCTGCCGCGCGAGAACCTGGCCATTGTCGGCGCCACCGTGTTCACCGGTGACGGACGCAAGATCGAGAACGGCGTGGTCATCCTGACGGACGGCAAGGTCGCCGCGGTCGGCGGCGCCTCGACGGCGATCCCGGCCGGACACCGGGTGATCGATGCCGAAGGGCGCTTCGTGACCCCCGGCATCATCGATGTGCACAGCCACCTCGGCGTCTATCCCTCGCCCGGCGTTCAGGGGATGAGCGACGGCAATGAGGCGACCAACCCCAATACCGCCGAGGTCTGGGCCGAGCATTCGGTCTGGCCGCAGGATCCCGGGTTCAACACCGCCCGCGCCGGGGGTGTGACCACCCTCCACATCCTGCCCGGCTCGGCCAATCTGTTCGGCGGGCGCGGCGTGACGCTGCGCAATGTGCCCTCGGTCACCATGCAGGGCATGAAGTTCCCGGACGCGCCCTATACGGTGAAGATGGCCTGCGGCGAAAACCCCAGCCGCGTCTATGGCGGCCGCGGCCGCTCGCCGGCCACCGGCATGGGCAATATGGCCGGCTATCGCGCCGCCTTCATCGCGGCCCAGGACTACCGCCAGAAGTGGGACAAGTGGCGCGAGACGGGCGAGGGCAACCCGCCCACCCGCAACCTGCAGCACGAGACGCTGGTCGGGGTGCTGGACGGGTCGATCCTGATCCAGAACCACTGCTATCGGGGCGACGAGATGGCCCTGATGATCGATATGTCGAAGGAGTTCGGCTATCGCATCACCACCTTCC
>CAXICH010000146.1:0-5954 GCA_964022245.1 uncultured Alphaproteobacteria bacterium | reverse complement strand
GCCGAGTCGGCCGAGCACCGGGCCATCAGCTGGTCGACGCTGGCCGAGGGGCTGTGGGTCGGCAATGACGATGCCGCGGCCATCGCCCGGCTGTATGACGCCGCCTATGACCGCCTGCCGGACGAGGATGGGCTGATCACCTGGACGGGGTCTCTGGCCGGGGGCACGACCCTGCTGGCCATCGCCACAACCTTCCTCAGCTCGGCCGAGGGTCAGGAGATCTACGGCGGGCTGACCAATGCCCAGTTCGTCGACACCCTGTATCAGACCGTGCTGAACCGTGCGGCGGATGCCGGCGGCCGGGCCGTCTATCTCGAGGCGCTGACCAACGGCACGATCACCCGCGCCGAAATGCTGGTCGAGTTCTCGGAATCGGCTGAGCACCAGGCCATCACCCTGCCGCTTTACGTTGAGGGCATTCCGACCGTGGCCCCCGCGCCTGTGATCGCTTCGTCCGACGAGGCCGATACGGGACCGCAGGTCTCGCCGCTGGCCGATGACGACATCGTCCTGCCAGGCCTGACGTCCAAGGTCGATCACGACGGGGCGCTGGTCCTGCCGGGGGCCGGGACGGATGCAGAGATCCGCAGCGACGGGGGCGCCCAGGTGCTGCCCGTGGCGGAGGCCGATCTGGTCGCCAAGGTTGCCGATGGGCCGCAGGTCCTGCCGGTGGCTGACGCCGGGCCGGCATCGAAGGATGACTTCGGGCCGCAGGTCCTGCCGCCCGTGGAAGACGACGACTTTGTGGTGCTGACCAAGGATGCCGGAGGGGCCCAGGTCCTGCCGGTGGCCGAGACGGGACCGCAGGTTGGACCGCAGGTCCTGCCGGCCCTCGGCGAGGACGACTTCCTGTTCAGCAAGGACGCGCTGGACACCACGCCGCTGGTACTGCCGCAGGCCGAGGACGCCCTGTCCGACGGCGCCGCGCTCAAGATGGCGATCTGGGCCGATCTGGGCCACGCCCTCTTCCTGCCGGACACCCCCGGTGCCGAGCCGGTCGACGCCCTGTCGCCCGACCACGACTGGGGCTGGGCCTGATCCTGACCCCGGGCGGCTTGCCGCCGCCCGGACCCGGAACCGCAGAGGGGCTGTCGCAGACGCGGTAGCCCCTTTGTCATGGAGGGTGGGTCAGGCGCGGTGCAGGTCGGCGCGGGCCGTCTGGCGGCGTTCCAGACCCGCGAGATCGTCCAGTCGCAGCGCCTCGAGAAAATCGGCCCGACGGGGGCTGTCGTCCACAGCGCAGATCATGAAGCCGATTACCCCTACGCCGGGGGCGGGGGCCTCCGAACCAGCTGATCCGGGGGCCACGGGGCGCGACTGGAGCGCCAGCATCAGCGGTGTCGCGGCGGCAACCGGGACCGGCAGGTCGACAGCGCGCCAGGTCACAACGCCCGCGTCGAGGCGGCCGCCGTCGATCCGGATGCCCGCACTTTCCAGCTGCCAGTCGCAGGCCCGATCGGCAGGACCCCTTAATCCGAGGAACAGGCGCAGGGGGCCATCGACCCCTTCCAGCCGCATTGTCAGCAAGGCCTGGCCCGCCCGCGTCGGACAGCCCCAGTCCTCTGGCGGCCTCCAGGTGTCGCCGGCACGGAAGGCCTCTGCGGGCAGCAGGCCCGGGTGGACCGCCAGGGCCTCGCTGCGCCGCATCCAGACATAGCGGCCGGTCGGCAGGACAGGGACCGGTGCTTCGGGGAGGGCCGGCCCGTCGGCCTGATCCCAGGCGGCCAGCCGGTCAAGCATATCGTCGGCAATCGTGGTCCAGCTGCGGGGCCGGAAGCGGCGCGAAATGTCGGCGCGGAGCCGTTTCCGCCAACTGTCGGTCAGGCTGAGCCGCTCCAGGGTGTCGACCAGGCCCGCGGTGTCTCCGGCGCGATAATAGACGGCCAGATCGCCGCCCGCCTCGGGCAGGGAGGACCCGTCGGCGGCGAGGACCGGCGTGCCGTGACAGAGCGATTCCGTGACCGGCAGGCCCCAGCCCTCATACAGGCTGGGATAGAGGGTGAAGGACGCCTGCCGATAGAGGGAGGCCAGATCGGCATCGGCCAGTCCGCGCCGCATCTGGACCTTGCGTTGGAGGGCGGGGTCGCTGTCCAGCCGGGCGAAGACCGCGTCATTCAGCCAGCCGTGATTGCCGACGCAGACGAGGGTGGGCAAGGCGTCCTCCCCGTGACGCTCGATCAGCGTCTGCCAGGCGCGGAAGGCCTCGAGATGGTTCTTGCGACTCTCGATGGTCGAGACGAACAGGACATATCCGTCAGCGGCCAGACCGAACCGGGCGAGGACCTCGGCATCGTGCCGGTCGCGGAGGGCCGGGTCGAGCGCCAGCTCGGACGGCGGGCGGAAGTCGGCGTCGAGCGGCACGACATGGACCCGGTCGGCGTCGACCGTCTGCCCCAGCCGGCCGGCGACCCGGTGCAGATCGCGGGCCGAGGCCTGTGAATTGGTGAGCCAGCCGTCCGCATGGGTGAAGACGCCCATGACCCAGCTGATGAAGTCCTGGGTGAGCGGGCGCACGCAATGTTCCGGCGCCATTACCGGGATCATGTCGTGGACGAAGGGGACATAGCGGATGCCGTGTCGCCGCCGCGCCTCGCGGACGCGCAGGAAATAGTTCTGCAGCCACCAGGAGGTGCCCAGATTGACCAGCCAGGCTCCGGTGCGAAAGCGCAGGGCTGGCGCCAGCTCAAGCTCGGTCTGCAGGGCATCCATCAACCTCTGCCAGTCCGGATCGTCCAACGAACCGTCCGCACGGGCGGCGTCGGCGAGGTCGAGGAAAAGGTCGGACGGCACAGGCACCCAGCCGTCCCGCCCTTCGGCAAAGGCGCAGACAGCGATCTGGTCCACCCGGTCCGGCGTGGAGAGAAGCGCGGAGATTACTTCGATCTGGACGCGCTGGATGCCGGTCGGCAGGCGAGCGTTGCGGAAATAGCCCAGCAGGTCCGAGACGTCGAAGACATAGCGAGCTTCGTGCGCGGGCGCGCCGGTGCCGCCGGGTGAGGTCCGGGCGCGAAAGCGGAGCTGCGTCGAACGCAGGGCCTTGATGACCTCGGGATTGTCCGACCGCAGGCCACGCCGCGCCAGATCGCGCAGGGCGTCGCGCGCCGGTCTCAGCGTCGGCATGAGGACAAGGGCCTGTTCGAACGCGGCGAGCGCCTCCTGCGGCCGGTCGAGCAGCATCAACGCATGGCCCAGTTGCAAGGCCGCGTCAGCGTCGTCGGGCGCGAGGGCGGTCGCCTGGCGATAGGCGGCCTCGGCCGCAGGCCGACGGCCAGACTCCTTCAGCGCATGGCCGTACTGGACCCAGATGGCGGCGCGGGTCGGGTCGTTATCCAACGAGCGGCGATAGTGGCGGGCGGCGGCAACCCAGTCGCGGTCTTCGCGGGCGGCATCGGCTCGCGCCTGGGCGGCGCTGGCCGTCGGGGGGGCGAGGCGCGTCCGCAGGGTCGCCAGCAAGGTCTTCAGATGCGCCATCAGGCCGCCCTCAGGAAGCCATAGGCCTCGACGGCCTCATGAACATTGTCATAGAGGCGCGCCTCGCCGCCCTCGAGGATCAGGGCGCGGTCGCATTCGCGTTCAACCAGATGGGTGTCGTGCGAGGCCATGATGAAGGCCCGGTCGGCGCGACGGGCGAACAGCTCCTCGCGGCATTTTTCCTGAAAGCGGGCGTCGCCGACGGCCACCACCTCGTCGATCAGATAACAGTCAAACTCGATGGCCAGCGACAGGCCGAACGCGAGGCGCGCCCGCATGCCCGAGGAATAGTGTTTGACCGGCTGCTTCAGGGCGCTGCCCAGTTCGGCGAAGTCGTCGACGCGCGCCAGCAGGTGGTCGAATTCCCGCTCGTACAGACGGGCGAGGAAGCGGATATTGTCGAGCCCCGACAGACTGCCCTGAAAGCCGCCGCCGAAGCCGATCGGCCAGGAGGCCGGCATGCGCCAGCGGACCTGACCGGCGGTGGGACGCAGGACGCCGCCCAAAACCTTGATCAGGGTCGACTTGCCCTGGCCGTTGCGACCCAGAAGCGCCAGCCGTCCCGTGCGGGACAGGCTGAAATCGACCCCGGCAAAGACCGGGCTCCGGCCCGGGGCCCAGGCCTTGGCCAGTCCGGTGACGATCAGGCCCGGGTCAACGGCGGGAGCAGGCCCGTCCGTCATCCCTGCTGCCGATGCTCGCGCAGGCCCGACCAGACCAGCCAGCCGACCCCGTACAGCAACAGGCTGCCGACCAGCACGATCAGGATCGACAGCCAGCGACGCGGCAGGATTGGCTCATCGGCCAGATTGGGGCTGACGACGCGCTGCAGATAGAGGGCCTGACGCCGGGCGTCGCGCTCGGCCGCCAGCAGAGCGGCGTTCGCCTCGGACAACTGGCGGTCGGCCAGTTCACGTTCGGTGACCAGATCCTCATAGGCGCTGACGGCGGGCACAAGGGAGGAGGCCGCCCCGGCCAGCTTGGCGCGTTCGGCCGAGATCTGGCGCTCGAAGGCCGCGATACGGTTATCGAGGCTGGGCAGCTGAGGGCTTTGCGGGGCCTCGGCGGCCAGCTGGGCGCGTTCGGCGCGCAGGCCGGCGAGGGTCGCGGACAGTTCGCCGATAAGGCCGGCCCCCTCGGCCGCCACCATCGACGGGTCGATGAAGCGCTCCCGATTGCGGAAGGCCACCAGCCGGCGCTGGGCCTCGCTCAGTCGCGCGCGCGCTTCGTCGCGGGAGGTCTCGGCCTGGGTGACCGCATCGGCGACCGAGCGCGCGTTCAGCCGGTTGACCAGCCCCTCGCCCCCCGTCAGCAAGGCTTCGGCCAGACGGCGGGCATCCTCGGGGCGGTAGGCCTCGACCCGAAGGATGCTGATGCCGGTGGTGGCGTCATAGCCCACGGTGACGAAGCGCTGATACCCCTTGTAGAGGCCCTCGCGGCTGCGGCTTTCCCAGGGGCGGGGCCAGCGCGAGAAGATGTCGGCGCCCGGCGGGCCCAGCAGCCGGGACAGGTCCAGCGACTGATCCAGCTCGGCCACCGCATCGCGCGACCGCATATAGTCATGGACGGCGAAGGCATCGGTCTGGGTGGCGCTGAGGCCGACGCCCTGCAGGGTCAGGCCGAGGGCATCGGGCTGGCCCTGTCCGGCCTGACGGACGATGAAGCGCGCTTCGGACACATAGCGGGGCGAGGCGACCAGCAGAAAATAGAAGGCTGCCAGAAGCGTCGGCAGGATCACGCAGATCAGAAAGGGCCAGGACGGCGCCCAGCGGGGCAGGTCGGGCAGGCGCGGGCGCTGCCGGAACGACAGGCGGTTACGCGGGAGGTCCGGCACGGCATCGGTCATGACGCGACTGATAACCCGCGAAGACGCAAAGGGCTATCGGGTCGGAGCGCCGGATTCACTCGGCCTCGATCCGGTCGCGCGCTCCTGCAATCAGCAGCAGCCCCAGAAGATTGAGCGCCAGCCCCCAGCCGAGGGCATAGGCGCCGTCATAGTGGGTCTCGACGAAGGGCCCGAAGACCCCGGCCCGGATCATCTCCACCGCATGCGGCAGGGGAATCAGCAGGTAAGTGTCGCGCCAGACGGGCGGCACCCACGAGGCCATGAAGAAGGCCCCCGACATGGGGATCAGGGCATAGGTCAGCAGCGGGACAATCCGCTCCATGAAGGCAAACCTCTGGGCCAGGGCACTGAAGATGAGGGCCAGGCCGAGGCCGAGGAAGGCCAGCAGAAGCCAGCCGCCGAACACGAGGCCCCAGTCGTGTGGAGGCGACACCTCGCCGAGCGCCCCCAGCAGCAGGTAGACGACCATGAAGGCGGCCGTGGTGCCGAGAAACTCAAGGGCATTCCTTGAAGCATAGATATGCAGGACCGCGATCGCCCGGTGATGCAGCAGGCCGGTGTTGGCCTGCAGCGCCGACAGGCTGAAGCTGATCTGATGGCGCAACAGCAACAGGGCCATATAGCCGGTCATGACCAT
>CAXICH010000145.1:0-6004 GCA_964022245.1 uncultured Alphaproteobacteria bacterium | reverse complement strand
CGCCGGTCGATCAGGCCTATCCCGGCGTGATCCGCTATGAGGTCGACGCCACCGATATCGACCGCAAGATCGTCAGCGTGCGCCAGACCATTCCGGTCAGCGCCGGGCCGCTGACCCTGCTGTATCCGAAATTCATTCCCGGCAACCACGCGCCGACCGGACCCATCCAGCTGATCGCGGGGCTGACCATTCATGGCGACGGAGACCGGATCGAGTGGCTGCGCGACACGATCGATCCCTACGCCTTCCACGTCGAGGTGCCGGAAGGCGTCGACGAAATCGTCGTCGAGTTCCAGTGGCTGACCCAGCCGGATGCCAGCAACTGGCGCGTGGTGATGGCCTCGTCCATGCTGAACCTGCAGTGGGAAAAGGCCGTCCTCTATCCTGCGGGATATCGTCACAGCCGCATCACCTTTGCGCCGTCTATTCGCCTGCCCGATGGCTGGCAGTATGGCGTGGCCATGGACACGGTCTCGTTCGAGGACGGAGTGGCGACATTCGCCCCGGTCAGCCTGGAGACCCTCGCTGACAGCCCGATGTTCGCGGGCGCGCACTACAAGGCCTATGATCTGGACCCCGGTGGCCGATCCCCGGTGACCCTGCACATCGTCGCCGACCAGCCCGAGCAGATTGCGCCGACCCCCGAACAGCTGGCCAAGTACGAGGCCCTGGTCGATGAAGCCGAACTGTTGTTCGGGTCGCGCCATTTCGACCGCTATGAGTTCCTGCTGGGCCTGACCCGCGAGATGGGCGGCATCGGCCTGGAGCATCACCGGTCGAGCGAGAACACGGCGCCGCCCAACTTCTTCGGCGACGGATGGGAAGCCAGCCATGGCACGCGGACCCTGCTGCCGCATGAGTTCGTCCACTCGTGGAACGGCAAGTTCCGCCGTCCCGGCGACCAGCTGACGCCGAACTTCAACGTACCGGTCCAGAATACCCTGCTGTGGGTCTACGAGGGCCAGACCGAATACTGGGGCGAGGTCCTGACCGTCCGCTCGGGACTGGGCACCAAGGAGGAGGCGCTGGCCTCCTTTGCCGGGATCGCGGCCTTCTACCAGTATCAGTCCGGGCGCGAGTGGCGCTCGCTCCAGGACACGACCAACAACAATCTGTTGGGGTACCGGGCGTCGAGCCCCTGGCCGTCGTGGATGCGCGGTACGGGCGACTACTATCGGGAATCGGCGCTGATCTGGCTGGATGCCGACACCCTGATCCGCGAGAAGACCGGCGACACGAAGTCACTGAACGACTTTGCCGCCCTGTTTTTCGGCATCGACGACGGCTCGTGGACCGCGACACCCTATACGTTCGACGACATCGTCACGGCGTTGAATACCGTCGTGCCGCATGACTGGGCCGGCTTCCTGCGCGACCGGCTGGACGCTGTCGGCCCCGACGCCACGGCCCCGCTGGATGGGATCGAGCGCAGCGGCTATCGCCTCGTCTATACCGACAGCCCGAGCGAGGTGGAGACCCGCATCAACGGCAGTGGACCGGGCGATTACCTCTATTCGCTGGGCTTCTATCTGGCCGGTGGCAACCGGATCGTCGCCGTGCAGTGGGACAGCCCGATCTTCAACGCAGGGATCGGTGCGGGCTGGACCCTGGTGTCGGTCAATGGCGAGCGGGCGTCGGCGCAGGTTCTGTCCAGTGCCATCACGGCCGCCGCGACATCCACCGCCCCGATCGTGCTGGAGGTGCGCAATGCTCGCGGCAGCCGGACGCTGGAAATCGATTACCACGACGGCCTGCGCTATCCGCGTCTGGAGCGCATCCCCGGCACGCCGGACCGGCTGGGCGATATCCTGTCGCCGATGCGGGACTGACGAACGCCCGGCCCGGGCCTGCTACCAGCAGGCCTGCGGCTTGGGTGTTGCGCCCAGCTCGTTGTAGAGCGCCGAACAGCGTGCCGTGACCTCGCCTTCCGGCAAGGCCTCCAGTTCCGCACGCAGGCTGCGCAGCGAGTCGATCAGCGGCTGATCGCCCTCGACCAGACCGCGTTTCACATCGCACTGGTGCATGTCGAACTTCATGCTGGCGATCGGCTTGCAGGCCAGCGGAAGGCCATTCATCAGGCTGATGGCCCCGGCCTGGGTCAGGGGTCCTTCCGGCAGGGCCGGCGCCTCGGCCTTCGGCGCCGGTGCGGGCGCTGCAGGGGCCTTGGCCTCCTGCTCGGAACAGGCGGTCAGGGCGACAGCCCCGATGACAGTGGCCAGCAGGCCCGCGCGGCGGATCGACATGTTTAGAACTCCCCCTCGTGAAGGACGGGATTTGACGACGTCAGGACCGTTTGTCCAGCGTCGCCGGGCGTCTAGCGTTTCAGAACAGCGAGCAGCTTTTCGGCCGTAATCGCCGAGGAGGCCGGATTCTGGCCCGTGATCAGCGTGCCGTCGACGACCGCAAAGGCGGCGCCATCCTCGCCGCGGCGATAGTCGGCGCCGGCGTCCCTCAGCATGTCCTCGACCAGGAAGGGCACAACATCCGTCAGGCCGACGCTGTCCTCCTCGCTGTTGGTGAAGCCGGCCACCTGACGGCCCTTGACCAGCCGTTCGCCGTCCCTGCCCTTGACCGACTTCAGCACACCGGGCGCGTGGCAGACGAAGGCTGTGGGCTTTTCAGCCTCCACAAAGGCCTCGATCAGGGCGATGGAGTCGGGGTCCTCGGCCAGATCCCAGAGCGGACCGTGTCCACCCGGATAGAAGACGGCGTCATAGTCGTCGGCCTTGACGTCGGACAGTTTGAGGGTGCTGGCCAGTTGAGCCCTGGCCTCGGCATCGTCCTTGAACCGGCGGGTGTCGTCAGACTGGGCATCCGGACTGTCGCTCTTGGGATCGATCGGCGGCTGGCCGCCCCTGGGTGAAGCCAGGGCGATGTCAGCGCCAGCATCCTTGAGCAGATAATAGGGCGCCACGAACTCCTCCAGCCAGAAGCCGGTCTTGTTGCCGGTGTCGCCGAGTTGGTCGTGCGAGGTCAGGACCATCAGAATCTTCATGGGGGTCTCCTTTGTCGGGGAGAGCCCCCGGGCGCCGGGAAGGTTCCGGAGCGCCCGCACGAAAACGGCCCCGGCGGAGATCCACCGGGGCCGTTCTGTCGTTGCAGTGCCGAATGGCGCCAGATTACTTGATCTGGACCTTGGCGCCGGCTTCCGTCAGCTTCTTGGCGATTTCGTCGGCGTTCTGCTTGGAGACGTTCTCGACGACGTTCTGCGGAGCGCCTTCGACCAGGTCCTTGGCTTCCTTCAGACCCAGGTCCGAACGCACGCCACGGACTTCCTTGATGACGTTGATCTTCTTGTCGCCGCCGTCGACCAGGACAACGGTGAACTCGGTTTGCTCTTCACCGGCCGGAGCGGCGTCACCACCGGCACCGCCGCCGGCGGGCATGGCCATGGCGACCGGAGCGGCGGCGGAAACGCCCCACTTTTCTTCGAGCATCTTGGACAGCTCGGCGGCTTCCAGGACGGTCAGGGCGGACAGGTCTTCAACGATTTTGGCGAGATCGGCCATTTGAGTTTTCCTTCGGAGGATAGGGGTTCAGTAGAGAGGTTGCAGAGATGAAAGAGGTCGGTCCGCTTACGCGGCGTCCTTGCTGGCATAGGCGCTGAAAACGCGGGCCAGTTGCGACGCCGGAGCTTGAACGACGCCGGCGACCTTGGTCGCGGGAGCGTTGAGCAGGCCCAGCAGCGAGGCGCGGATCTGATCCAGCGACGGCAGTTTGGAGAGAGTCTCCACGCCCTTCGCGTCCAGAATCTTGTCACCCATGAAGCCGCCCAGAACGACGAACTTGTCGTTGCTCTTGGCGAATTCGGCGGTGACCTTGGCAGCCGTCACCGCATCATCGGCATAGGCGATGCCCACGGGACCCTTGAACAGGCCGTGGTAGTCGCTGCCTTCGTCGGCTTCGAGCGCCTTGAGCGCCAGGCGATTCTTGATCACCTTGAACGCGCCACCTTCTTTACGAAGGCGGCCACGCAGGTCTTCCATGTCCGCAACGGTCAGACCCAGGTTGTGGGTCACGACCACGGCGCCGGCGTCGGCGAACACGCCCTTCAGCGTCTCGATCGACTCGGCCTTTTGTGCGCGGTCCATTGCGGTCTCCAGTCTTGAGGTTCATCGCCGGGCTTATTCCCGACGACGAGATGGCCCATACGCGTTCGCGTCGCCGCGAGGCGTGTGTGCCGGTCGTAATGTCCGAAGGAAGCTCGGAAGCCGTCCCGGCCGCGCGAGCGCAGGCCGGAGGGCGTCGTCTGCATCCCCATCTCCCCACGGTGCCAGAGGGCTCTCTGACGTTTATGGCGAAGGTGACCCCCTCGCCCCGAAGTTCTCGGACAGGCAGATCGGGCCCGGAGACCCGATCAAGGCGCGCTTCATACACAGGCGCGCAGGGGAACTCAAGCGGCGACGGCTACTTCGTCGAGGGCAGGACCATGGTGAGGCCCTCACAGTCGAAGGTCGCGCAATATTTGGTATCGATCTCGGCCTGCATCGCCATGATCGCTCCGTAGATGTCGGTCTCGATATCCATCTGGAGCATGGTTTGCTTGCGGGCCAGCGACCGGCCGATCGGCGAGCCGTAGAAGGCGATCCCGGCGGCCAGTTCCTCCTCGGTCAGGACCGCCGCGTAGCGGGGGGCGATGTCCGCGATCAGCGACTCCATGAAGTCATCGTAGAAGACGGGGATGTTGGTCTGAAACCAGGCCCGCTGCTCGGGGGTGAGATCGGGCTGGATGGCCAGGGTTTCCTCCACCATGCTCTCGACGATCGGGCGCAGGTCATCGCCGATCGAGAGCCGCATGTAGCGCTCCGCCATCTCGGTCCGACGCACCAGGCCGGCCTCGTCCTGGGCCAGGGCCGGGGCCGGGGCCGCCATGAACAGGCCGAGACACACTCCCAATGCCGTCAGAATACGCATGAAACTCTCCTGAAAAGTCGCCGGCAGGGTCCCCGCCTCCGCCACAACCGGCAAGTGCAGGCGAGACACGGCGGGCAAGAAAAAAGGGCGGTGGTTGCCCACCGCCCTCATTCCGGTTGTCAGCAATCCCGAAGGATCAGGCGCCCAGCGAGGCCGGGTCGACCTTGACGCCCGGTCCCATGGTCGAGGACAGGCTGATCTGCTTGACGTAGGTGCCCTTGGCGCCCGACGGACGGGCGCGGACGAGGGCGTCCACCATCGCCTTGACGTTGGCTTCCAGGGCGTCCTGGGCGAACGAGGCCTTGCCGATACCGGCGTGGACGATGCCCGCCTTCTCGACGCGGAACTCGACCGCACCGCCCTTGGCGTCCTTGACGGCCTGGGCGACGTTCGGGGTCACGGTGCCGACCTTGGGGTTCGGCATCAGGCCGCGCGGGCCCAGCACCTTACCCAGACGACCGACCAGGGCCATCATGTCGGGCGAGGCAATGACGCGGTCGAACTCCATGAAGCCGCCGTTGATCTTCTCGTACAGATCCTCGGCACCCACGTGCTCGGCGCCGGCAGCCCGGGCTTCGTCGGCCTTGGCGTCCTTGGCGAAGACGGCGACGCGGACATCGCGGCCGGTGCCGGACGGCAGGTTCACGACACCGCGGACCTGCTGGTCGGCGTGACGCGGGTCGACACCCAGGTTGACGGCGATCTCGATCGACTCGTCGAACTTGGCCTTGGCGTTTTCCTTGACGGTCTTGATGGCTTCCGCGAACGGCAGGACCGCTTCACGATCGCCGCTCCAGGCCTTGATGCGCTTGGTTTGCTTGGTCATGGCTTAGGCCTCCACCACGTTGAGGCCCATGGCGCGGGCGGAGCCTTCGATGATCTTGGCGGCAGCCTCGATATCGTTGGCGTTCAGGTCCTTCATCTTCTTCTCGGCGATCTCGCGCAGCTGGGTGCGGGTGATCTTGCCGACGGTCTCGCGACCGGTCAGCTTGGCGCCCGATTTCAGCTTGGCGGCCTCCTTCAGGTACCAGGTCACCGGCGGCGTCTTGGTGATGAAGGTGAAGCTCTTGTCCTGATAGACGGTGATGAC
>CAXICH010000144.1:0-6013 GCA_964022245.1 uncultured Alphaproteobacteria bacterium | reverse complement strand
TCGGAGAAGAACTCGCCGTACAGGTCGGGCAGGATGATGCCGAGGGTATTGGTCTTGCTGGTCGACAGGCTGCGGGCACCACTGTGGGGCACATACTGCAGGGCCTCGGCCGACTCGAGAATTCGCTTGCGGGTTTCTTCCGTGACCGTGTCCGAGCCGTTCAGGGCGCGCGAAACGGAAGCCACCGAAACCTGGGCATGACGCGCTACATCGCGAATTGTAGCCGGTTTCATTTTCCGGCCTCGCGGACTGGCGAAGGGGTTCGATTGAACGTCACGGTTTCCGTCTCCCTGGACGATCCAGCCGTGCCGACCCCTTGGCGAGGTTCGTCGGTCAAATCGTGTAATCGGTTACATGACACACGAGTCATGAGGCGCGCAAGTGCCCCGATTTGGACACAGGGGGACGGGGCCAAGCGGCCACACCGCCCTGCCCTGACGTGCACCGCCACCCCGGCAGGGGAACCGAGAACGCCGTTAACACTGAAATTTCGGAGCTTTCGCGCCAGTCACCGCGCGGCCGCGCGCCGTACCGCCCCTGCAGCGGCGCCCGGCGACACGCACCCGGCACGCCACAGTTCCGTCGAAAATGTCACGGGCGGGCGGCCGCTGCAGGCAGGGCTATGTCCCGGGGCGGACCCGCGCATAGAAGGATTCGATCAGATCCAGCCGGTTCGCATTCGGCATCGGTCGCGCGACCGGGCCGTCATTGGTGAACTCCAGAAGGTGGTCCGGCACCGAGCGGAGGTCCGGCCAGACGACCGTGCCCGGGACGTTCGGATCGCCACTCCTTGCAAAGGTGGTCCAGTAGCCGGCCATGGCATTGGCCGCATCCTGATCCCGCTGGCCCATAGGGCGGCCCACAGTCTCGAGCGTATCGAAGACATAGGGACGCTCGGAGGCATGTGTCGCCCCGCCGCTCGGCTCGGGATTGGACTCCGGCACCACATCGAACCGGTACAGGAAGGTGGGGTGACCGGCCGCCGCGTGGAGGCGCGTGAGGTGACGCGCCGGTTCGTTGAAGATCAGGTCGCTGACGATATCGGCGTCATAGCCATCGGGACCGCCATATGCTGCCAGCAGGGCGTCATGCTCCGCCTCGGTCAGCGCATCGTCGGTGCGCCCGTAGGCCCCGGCATCGGTGGGACGGATCCACCAGAACTCGGCGCTGTTGGTGCCGAGGATCAGGGGCACAGCGGCCTGGCGACCGGCGGCGAAAGCCTCGACAACATCCTCGGTCAGGATGAGTCCGTCGACGATCAGATTGTCCGAGTAGAAGGCCGGCATGGGACGAAGGAACGCCTCGGCCGGGACGGCCCGGAGCTGAGCCGCATCGGCGTCGGCGGGGAGGCCGGCGCTTCGGGCGAAAGCCGTTCCGAGCGATTGTGCTGACGGGCGGCCGGGCCGGTCGAGCGCCAGCTCCGCAGATCGCTGACGCCCGAGGCCGGACTGGACGATCGCCTTGTGGAACAAGCCGCGTGCGGAGGGGGCGACCATGAGCTGGGTCACAGCCACGCCTCCCGCCGACTCCCCGAAGAGGGTGACATTTCCGGGCTCACCGCCGAGCGCCGCGATATTGTCGCGGACCCACTCCAGCGCCGCGATCTGGTCCATCAGCCCATAGTTGCCGGCGGGCTCATCGGCCGGGCGGTCCGCGGCGAGGGCCGGGTGATCGAAGAAGCCCAGCCGACCAAGCCGGTAGTTGATCGTCACCACGATCACGCCGCGTCGGGCCAGCGCGCTGCCGTCATAGAGCGCCGCCGTACCGGACCCGTTGTTGTAGCCGCCGCCGTGGATCCAGACCATCACCGGGAGGGGCTCGTTCCGGTCGACCGGAGCCCAGACATTCAGCGTCAGGCAGTCCTCGCTCATCGGCAAGGGGCCGACGCCGGGGTCGCCATTGGCCGGGGGCTGGATACAGAGCGCGCCATAGGTGGTGGCGTCGCGCACGCCCTGCCAGTCTGCGGCGGGAGCGGGCGGACGCCAGCGTCCCTCGCCCACCGGGGGCGCCGCATAGGGCAGGCCCTTGAAGGCCACCACATCGCCCGCGATCACACCCTGCACAATCCCGCTTTCGAGCTGGACGGTATCGACGGGATCGGGCGCAGAGAGGGGCAAGGGCGCAAAGACCATCATCAGGGCAATCAGACCGGGCAGTATCATCCCGCGACCCTAGACGGCGCGTCCGGCAATCCCAAGTCAATCACTTGACATCCCCCGGGAACCCCTGTCGGGATCAGGCGTTTCGACGGCTTCGTCGAGGGGGCTGTGGATTGAAGTATCTTGAGTTGAGCGATGTCGCCGCACGGGACATGGCCCGGGCCTTCGATGCATCGCCCAATCCCTATACCATGCTGACCACCGACTTCTGCTATGCGGGGGTCAATCAGGCCTATCTGAATGTGGTCGGTCGGGACCGGGATGACCTGATCGGTCAAAATCTGTTCGACGTGTTTGACGGGGGCGGCCCGAATGATCAGGCGCGCGAGAATTCCCGCCAGCTGAGGGCATCGTTCGAACGGGTGCTGCAGACCGGCAAGGCCGACCACCTGGCGCTGATCCACTATCCGATCGAGGTGATCGACGCTGACGGCCGGACGCGGATCGAGGATCGCTACTGGAGCGCCACCCATACGCCGATCCGCGGTGCGGACGGCCAGGTCGTGTATATCCTTCAGCACACAACCGACATCACCGAGCTGCAGAATCTGCGCAAACGGGTGATGGGCGATCGCGACAAGGCCACCGTGGCCGACCTGCTGAGCAGCAATGTCATGGCCCGGGCCGAACACCTTCAGACCGACAATCTGCGGCTGCAGTCAGAGCGCAATCGCCTGCTGGACATCTTCATGCAGGCGCCGGGCTTTATCGCGGTGCTGACCGGACCCGATTTCGTCTTCCAGATGCACAATGAGGCCTATGCCGAGCTCACCGGCCACAGGTCCCTGAGCGGCAAGCCGGTGGTCGAGGCCCTGCCCGAAATTGTCGCCCAGGGATTTCTCGACCTGCTGAAACAGGTGAGGGAAACCGGCGAGGCCTTTGAAGGGCACGCCATGCCGGTTGAGCTCGGCACCGGGCCGGACGGGGCGCTACAGACCCGCTATCTGGACTTCGTCTACCAGCCCCTGCGCGACGGCCAGGGCGACGTGGCCGGCGTGTTCGTGCAGGGACACGATGTGACGGACGTGGTCGAGGCCGGGAATCGGCAAAAGCTGATGATCGACGAGCTGAACCATCGCGTGAAGAACACGCTCGCAACCGTTCAATCCATTGCCATGCAGACCGCACGGACGCACGCAGAGCCCGAGACGTTCGCGGAGGGGTTCCAGGCCCGGCTGATGTCATTGTCCCATACACACAACCTGCTGACCCGCACCCACTGGGAAGGCGCAGACCTTGCTGACATCCTCACGCACGAGACCGAGGCCCACGGGTCGACGCGCATTTTGCCGAACGGGCCGGTGGTGTCCCTCGACCCGGCCCAGGCCCTGTCCCTCGGGATGGTCTTCCACGAACTGGCCACCAATGCCGCCCGGCATGGGGCCCTGCAATCCGGTGACGGCCGTGTGCTGGTCGACTGGTCTGTGCAGGATGGAATGGTGTCGCTGGTCTGGCGCGAGATCGATGGTCCGCCGGTCGTTGTGTCCGAACATCGCGGGTTCGGCAGCCGCCTGGTCGAACGGAATGTGCGCCATGATCTGGCGGGACAGTCGCGCTTCGACTATGCCCCGGACGGGCTGATCTTTTCCCTGACCTTTCCACTCGAGAGAACCGCGTGATGTCTATTCCTGGACTGGAAGGCCGCAAGGTCCTCGTCGTCGAGGACGAGTCCCTGGTCGCCATGCTGCTGGAGACCATGCTCGAGGACATGGGCTGCACCGTGTTCGGCACGGCGGCCCGCGTCGAGGACGCCCTGACCCTGATCGCCGGCGACACCCGTCCGGATGCAGCCCTGCTGGACGTCAATGTCGCCGGCCAGACCGTCTATCCTGTGGCCGAAGCCCTGGATCGCAAGGGTGTGCCGCTGGTGTTCTCGACGGGCTATGGCCAGGGCGGACTGGCCGAAGGGTGGGAGGGCCGACCGACGGTCCAGAAGCCCTACACCGAGGCCATGATCCGGGACGCCCTGATGCAGGTGCTGGACATCCGGAACGCCTAGGATCCGCGCCAGCGGGTCAAGGCTCTGCGGATCAGGCTCCAAGGTCGCGGATCACCGCGCGGGCCGCATTGTGGCCGGGCGCACCGGTCACGCCGCCTCCCGGATGGGCACCCGAGCCGCACAGATAGAGCCCCGGCACCGGCATGCGGTAATCGGCATGACCCAGGACGGGGCGGGCGCTGAACAGCTGATCCAGACTGAGGCGGCCGTGAAAAATGTCGCCGCCGATCAGGCCGAAACGTCGCTCCAGATCGCGCGGCCCCAGAGCCAGTCGGCCGACGACCGAATTGCGGAATCCCGGCGCATGGGCCTCGACCGTGTCGATCATCAGGTCGGCGACCGTGTCCCGGTGTTCATCGGCCAGATCGGGTGCGACGTGCTGGCAGAACAGGCTGGCGACGTGATGCCCCTCGGGCGCGAGGCTGTCGTCCAGGGTCGACGGGATCAGCATCTCGACGATCGGCTGGCGGGACCAGCCGTCGCGACGCGCGTCCTGCCAGGCCCGGTCCATGTAGTCGAGGCTGGGTGCGAGGATGATACCGGCGGTCAGATGGTCGCCGGCTCCCGGCCGCGCCGTGAAGTCCGGCAGGCGATCCAGCGCCACATTCATGCGGAAGGTCCCCGAGCCTGACACATGGCGGTCCATCCGCTCGCGGAAATCGGCGGGCACGATGGCCGGATCGACCAGCCGGTCGAACAGCAGGCGGGGATGAAGATTGGAGACGATGGTCCGACCGCGCACGACCTCCCCCGCTTCCGTCACGGCGCCCACGGCCCGGCCCTTTTCGGTGAGGACCTCTGCAACAGGCGCCTCGAGGGTGATCTCGACGCCCGCCTCGACGCAGGCGGTCGCCATGGCCCGGGTGATGGCGCCCATCCCCCCGATGGCATGACCCCAGACGCCGCTCTTGCCGTTCACCTCGCCGAACACATGGTGCAGGAGGACATAGGCCGACCCCGGCGTGTAGGGACTGCCATAGGCTCCGACCACGCTGTCGAAGCCGAACAGGGCCTTAATCGGATCGCTCTCGAACCATCCGTCCAGCCATTCACCGGCCGAGCGGGTGAACAGGTCGACCAGGTCGCGCTGGGTGGTCTGGTCCAGTCCCTTGACGCGCAGGCCGAGCGCACCCGCAGCGAGGGCGGGCCCCAGACTGGCAAGCCCGAACCCCGGGGTCAGGTTGGGGGGCGCCTTGAGCACCTGATCGCGCAGCACTTCGGCGACCGCGTCCAGCCGGCGTCCGTAATCCCCCAGCCGCGCCGCATCACGGGGCGAGAACCGGGCTACCTCGCGTCCGGTCAACCCGCCCTCGCCCGCCGACAGGCTGTCGCCGCCCGGCAGGGGCAGAAAGTTCGACATCCGGCGCTCGACCACTCGAAGCCCGTGACGGGCCAGCTCCATGTCGGCGATGACCCGGGGGTTGAGCAGGCTGACGGTATAGCTGGCGGTTGAATTACGATAGCCGGGGTGAAACTCTTCGGTGACCGCCGCGCCACCGACCACCGCGCGGCGTTCCAGAACCCTGACGTTCAACCCGGCGCGCGCCATGTACCAGGCGCAGACCAGACCGTTGTGGCCCCCGCCCAGCACCACTGCATCCCAGCTCTCTCGCGCCATACTGCCCGTTCCCGTCGTCGTCCGTGCGATGAACCTAGAGACTTGTGCGGCCCGAGGGAATCGGCCCGACCGGCGGCGGCGCCCCGAACGGACGCCGATAGGCCGCATCAAGGGATGCCGGCCAGACCTGGGGGGGAAAGTCTGGCGGAGACGGAGGGATTCGAACCCTCGGTACCCCTTACAGGGTACGACGATTTAGCAAACCGTTGCCTTCAGCCACTCGGCCACGTCTCCGGC
>CAXICH010000143.1:0-6041 GCA_964022245.1 uncultured Alphaproteobacteria bacterium | reverse complement strand
GCGATCAACAGGCCCTGCTGGCGATAGGTCGGAAAGCCCATATCCTCGCGCGGCAGGATCATGCCCTGGGCAACGGCAATGGCCTCCTCGCCCGTGCACTTCATGTAGAAGCTGGTCTTCCCCTGCCGGTGGGCGCGGTGCATCCGGTCGTCGAAGGCGCGCGTCAGGACCATGGCCTTCAGGCCGTTCCGCAGCGTTTCGGGGTCCAGCTTCGGGTCCCACGGACCGACGGCCTTGCCGTCGTCATCCAGTACGCGAACCAGCTGAAAGGCCAGGTCGCGCATCTCGCGATGATCGCCGAGCGCATCGGGGCGGGCGACTGCGCCGGCGGCGTCAAGTTTCAGATGGCTGAAGTCCGGGGTGTCTCCGGGTCGGCCCGAAGGCTCGGGGACGCGCAGGGACAGGGCTTTGGTATTCTTTTTCATGCGATTGCCGTCAGTTGATCCGTCAGCGTTTCCTCACCCAGCGATCTAGCACGGGCGATCTTTCATTGCTCGCTCAAATCCGACCTTGCATTCCGCCTAATCAAGGTATTTTATTGCGCAGAAACCAGATTGGGAGAAACGCATTGGCCGACGAACTGGACGCGATCGACGCCCGCATCCTCGACATCCTGCAACACGATGCCGGGCTTTCGGTTGCCGACGTGGCCGAAAAGGTGGGCCTGTCGGCCTCGCCCTGCTGGAGGCGCATCAAGAGACTGGAGGATACCGGCTATATCCGCAAGCGGGTGACCCTGCTGGACGCGGAAAAGCTGGGCCTCGATTTCGAGGTCTATGCCATCGTCAAGCTGAACCTGCCGTCGACCCAGAATCTGGAAATCTTTGAGGCGGCGGTCGGCGACTGGCCCGAGGTGGTCCAGTGCGCCACCATCACCGGCCGCGAGGACTATGTGCTGCGGATCGTCACCTCCGACATGCATGCCTTCGACAAATTCCTGCGCGAGAAGCTGCTGGCGCTGGGTATTGTCTCGGACTGTGAGAGCCACATCGTCACACGCGGGGTCAAGAATGTCACCGCCCTGCCGCTGGGCATCGTCAGCTCCCATGTGAACTAGCCACGGCCGGGGGGGGCAATGCGATGCGGGGGATGATCGCCGGGCTGCTCTCTGTCCTGCTGGTGTTCGGGTCGTCCGCGGCGATGGCCCAGGATCCCGAGGGCGATGTCGCGGCCTTTCGCCGCCTGCGTGCGGAAGGTCTGGCCGCGGCCGGGGCGGAAGATCTGGCCACGGCGTCCGCGCGACTGGCGGAGGCCGACGAACGCATCCCCAACCATCCCGGTCTGATGATCCTGCGTGCCCGTCTGGCCATGGCCTTGGACGATCCGCTTGAAGCCCTGATCCACTACGGCCGCTATGCGGCGGCGGGGCTGGTGTTCAACATCGAGGCTGACTCCGCCTTTGTCGATCTGCGCGCCCGACCCGACCATGCCGCCGGGGCCAATGTGATCGCCGGGCGGATCGAGGACAACCGCCGCCCGGTCGGCGAGAGCGAACTGGTCCCCCTGTTCGAGCTGGACGGACCCGTGCTGGCCGAGAGCCTCGTGCGGGACGAGACGCGCGGGCGCTGGCTGGTCTCCCAGATCGCGGGCCGGACGATTGTCGCGATCGCCGATGATGGCATAATCCGCCCGTGGCTTGAGCCTCACCCGGCCGTCTCCGGGGTCGTCGGGCTGGCGCTGGATGACACGCGCGGGATCGTGTGGGCCACGACCGCCCCCCTGCCGCCTGCCGTCCACGGAGGGTCGGATGAAGCGCCCGCCACTGCCCTGCTGCAGATCGATCTGACCACCGGACGCGTGGTGCAGGTTTATGAAGCCCCGTCGGATGGTCGGGAGCATGCCTTCGGCGATCTGGCCGTGGGCCCGGCCGGAGAGGCTTATGTGGCCGACGGCTTATCGGGGGACGTCTACCGGCTTGATGCCCCTGACGGCCCGCCGGTGCCCTTTGTGACCGGTGTGTTCGGCTCGCCCCAGGGCATGGTGGCGTTGGGCGATCATCTGTTCGTGGCAGACTACAGTTCGGGCCTGTGGCGTGTGCCGCTGTCAGGCGGGACACCCGTCCGTCTCGCGGCCCCGCCCGAAGCGTCGCTGATCGGCATCGACGGTCTCGCGACCGATGGCACGTGGCTGTTTGCCGTACAGAATGGCGTCGCGCCGCAACGCGTGCTGCGGCTGGCGCTGACGCCCGATCACAGCGAGATCGTTGCTGTCCGGGTCCTCGCGGCCAACCTGCCGGGCCTCGAAGAGCCGACCAGCGGTGCGGTGATCGATGGACAGCTTGTCTTCATCGCCCGTTCGCAGTGGAATGGCTTTGATCAGGATGGAGCGCCGCTCCAGACGGACCTGCCGCCCGCCCTGATTTCCCGACTGCCCCTGACCCCGGAGTCCGACTGATGATCGAAATGGTGATTGAGGCCCGCAAGAAGGACCTCGGCGGGTTCGAGGTCGGACGTGTCCTGCCCTTCCACGCGCGGCGCATGGTCGGACCCTTCATCTTTCTGGACCATATGGGCCCGGCCGAGTTCGCGCCCGGCGCCGAGGGCGTCAATGTACGGCCCCACCCCCATATCGGCCTGTCGACCCTGACCTATCTGTTCGAGGGCGAGATCCATCACCGGGACAATCTGGGCTACAGCCAGCCGATCCGTCCGGGCGAGGTCAACTGGATGACGGCCGGGAAGGGCATCGTCCATTCCGAGCGCACCGATCCGCTCAAGCGCTCGACCGGCGGTCCCATGCACGGCATGCAGGCCTGGATCGCCCTGCCCGACGAATTGGAAGAGACCGCCCCCGCCTTCCATCACCACGGCGAGGACGACCAGCCCACCTATGACAATGCGGGCCTCTATGCCCGGCTGGTGGCAGGTGAGGCCTATGGCGCCAAGGCCGCCGTGCCGGTGTCGTCGCCGCTCTTCTATGTCCATTGGGAACTGGCGGAGGGCGTTCGCACGGCGCCGCCCCCGGGCAAGGGGCCGGGCGGCATGAGCGAGCGGGCCCTCTATGTCGTCCGGGGTGAGATCGAGGTCGGCGACCGCACCTTCGGCGAGGGGCAACTGGTCGTGCTGGAGCCGGCGGCCGAGCCGACGATCAAGGCCGTCCGCGCCTCCACCGTCATGGTGCTGGGTGGTGAACCGGTGGGTCAGCGGTTGATCTGGTGGAATTTCGTCGCCTCAAGCCAGGCGCGCCTGGATCAGGCCAAGGCCGACTGGAAGGCAGGACGCATGGTCCTGCCCAAGGACGATGACCACGAATTCATTCCCCTGCCCGACACCCCGTCCATTTCGGAAACCGACTCGGGCGCGAAGCCGGCCCCGACTCACCCGGTCTGAGCCGCGAGCGGCGTCGCACCTTGAATGCCGCGCCGGGATGACGATCTGAAGGACATGTCAGCCCTGTCCGTTCTCGATCTGTCACCCGTCGTCGAAGGGGGTGACGCCGCCCGCGCCCTTACCGAATCCGCCCGTCTGGCCCGGACCGCCGAGCGGCTGGGCTACACCCGCTTCTGGCTGGCCGAGCATCACAATATGCCGGGCATTGCCTCGGCCGCGACCGCCGTCGCCATCGGACATGTGGCCAGCCAGACAAGAACCATCCGAGTGGGCGCCGGCGGCATCATGCTGCCCAATCACGCGCCCCTGATGGTGGCCGAGGCCTTCGGCACGCTGGAGGCCCTTTATCCCGGCCGGATCGATCTGGGGCTTGGACGCGCTCCGGGTACGGATGGTCCGACCGCGCGGGCGCTGCGCCGCTATTTCGACGGCGCCGATCGCTTCCCGCAGGACGTTCTGGAACTGCAGGCCTATCTGGCTCCCGCGGTCGAGGGTCAGCGGGTCGCCGCCTGGCCCGGTCAGGGGTCGAATGTGCCCCTGTGGTTGCTGGGATCGAGCCTGTTCAGCGCCGAACTGGCCGCGCACCTCGGCCTGCCGTTCGCCTTCGCCAGTCACTTCGCCCCGGAGCTTCTGCTGCAGGCCCTGAAGACCTATCGCGACGGGTTTCGTCCGTCGAAGGCGCTGGACCGGCCTCATGCCATGGCCGTCATCAACGTCTTTGCCGCCGACACGACAGCCGAGGCCCGGCGTCTGGCCACCTCGATGCAGATGGCCTTTGCCAATGTGGTACGCGGTACGCCGGGGCGTCTCAAGCCTCCGGTCGACGACATCACAACCGTCCTGACCGAACAGGAACGCGCCGCGGTCGACAGTCGCCTGACCTATGCCGCCATCGGCGACGCCGAGACGGTGCGAAAGTCCCTCAAGGACTTCCAGACCCTGACGCAGGTCGACGAAATCATGGTCACCGGCATGATCCACGACGTGGATGCCCGGCTGCGTAGTCTGGAAATCACTGCCGGGGCTGCGGCCTAAAGGTCGCCGAGGAAGTCCAGCAGCAGCCGGTTCACGACGTCGGGCCGTTCCTGCTGGATCCAGTGACCGGCGCCTTCAACTTCGTGCTGGCCGCGCAGGTCGGTCAGCCAGTCTTTCAGACCCGCCTCGGCCGGTCCGGCGTAATGGCGCACAGGGTCGTTCTGGCCGACGATGAACAGGGACGGCACAGTGATCCGCCGGTCCTGCAACCAGGCGGTCAGCGACCAGTTCAGGTCCAGCGCCCGGTACCAGTTCAGCGGACCCTCAAATCCGCCCGCGCGGAAGGCCGCGACATAGTCTGCGAAATGCTCCGCCGACATCCACGGCGGCAGAACCGCGTGGTCCGCGATGCTCTGGGTCATGCCCACGCCCGGCTGCAGAAAGCCGGTGTGGCGGTCCCCCGCAGCCGTCGCGCCATCATAGGCCCAGAACATCTTGCGGAGCGCGGTCTCCGGATCGGCGTCCAGGGGCTGATGAGCCTCCGCGTCCTGAAACCGGACAATATAGAGATCGCCCAGTCCGGCCCGTTTGGTGATCGCCTTCATTGCGGGAATCGGCGGCCCGCTCGGGCGACGCGGCTGGAATGGCACGCTCAGCCCCGCCACGGCCCGGAACATGTCGGGCCGCATCAGGGCACAATGCCAGGCCACCGGCGCGCCCCAGTCGTGGCCAACCAAGACACAGGTCTCGTGGCCGAGGGCCCGCACCAGATCGACCATGTCGCCGACCAGATGCAGGATCGTATGCTGATCCGCGCCCCCGGGTTTGTCGGTCCCGCCATAGCCGCGCATATCAGGCGCCACGGCATGCCAGCCGGCCGCCGCCATCGCCTCGACCTGGGCCTGCCAGCTGATCCCGAGCTCGGGAAAGCCATGGATCAACAGCACCAGCGGCCCGTCGCCCGCTTCCAGCACGGACTGCGTCAGGCCGTCGGTGGCGATCCGGCGGGACGGCACGGCCCTAGTGAACCGTCGTCGGCTGTTCGGGCTTGGGCGGCATCGGATCGGTCACCGGAACGTCGGTCACCGGCGTCACGGGCACCGAGACGGAGGGCCCCGGCGTCGGGTCGTTCTCGCCGTCGCGGTCCGGACGCTTGCCCTCCTTGAGCAGGGCCAGGATCTCGTCGCCCGACAGGGTCTCGAACTCCAGCAGGGCCTGCGACAGGGTCTCGTGGTCCTTGGCCTTGGCTTTCAGGATCTTGCGAGCCGCGTTCCAGCCTTCCGAGACGATCCGCTTGACCTCTTCATCGATGATGCGGGCCGTCTCTTCCGAGACATTCTGGCTGCGCGCCACTGAATGGCCGAGGAATACCTCTTCCTGGTTCTCGCCGTAAGCCACCGTGCCCAGCTTGTCCGAGAAGCCCCAGCGGGTGACCATGGCGCGGGCCAGCTTGGTCGCCTGCTCGATATCGGAACTGGCGCCCGAGGTGATGTTTTCCTTGCCGAAGATCAGCTCCTCGGCCACCCGGCCGCCGGCCATGATGGCGATGCGGTCGATCATCTGCTGGTGCTTCATCGAATAGCGGTCGCCCTCCGGCAGCTGCATGACCATACCCAGGGCCCGCCCGCGCGGCACGATGGTGGCCTTATGCACCGGGTCGGCCATCTTGACGTTGATGGCGACGATGGCGTGACCGGCCTCGTGATAGGCGGTCAGGCGCTTTTCTTCCTCGTTCAT
>CAXICH010000142.1:0-6081 GCA_964022245.1 uncultured Alphaproteobacteria bacterium | reverse complement strand
GCGACCACCGAGATCTACACTCTTTCCCTACACGACGCTCTTCCGATCTCGACGAGATCCACACGGTGATCGGCGCGGGCGGGTCTGCGAGATCCGAACAAGCCCATCGGCAGCTTCCTGTTCAGCGGCCCGACCGGCGTCGGCAAGACCGAGGTGGCCACGCAACTGGCGGCCACTCTGGGCATCGAGATGCAGCGGTTCGACATGTCGGAATATATGGAGCGACACACCGTCAGCCGGCTGATCGGCGCGCCTCCGGGCTATGTCGGGCACGACCAGGGCGGGCTGCTGAGCGATGCCGTCGACCAGCATCCGCACGCCGTGGTGCTGCTGGACGAGATCGAGAAGGCCCACCCGGACGTCTACAACATCCTGCTGCAGGTGATGGACAACGGCATGCTGACCGATGCGCTCGGCAAGAAGGTCGACTTCCGCAATGTGGTGCTGATCATGACCACCAATGCCGGGGCGGCCGACAATGCGCGGGCGGCAATCGGCTTTGGCCGGGGCAAGGTCGAGGGCGAGGACGACAAGGCCATCCAGCGCCTGTTCACGCCCGAGTTCCGCAACCGCCTGGACGCGATCATCACCTTCAAGGCACTGGGGGCCGAGACCATCCGGCAGGTGGTGACGAAGTTCATCCTGCAGCTGGAAGTGCAGCTGGGCGACCGCAATATCACGCTCGAGCTGACCGACGAGGCGACCGACTGGCTGGCCAAGAACGGCTTTGATGAGCTGTATGGCGCGCGGCCCCTGGGCCGGGTGATCCAGGAGCACATCAAGAAGCCGCTGGCCGATGACATCCTGTTCGGACGGCTGACCAAGGGCGGCCACGTCAAGGTGGCGCTCAAGGACGGCAAGATCGTCTTCGACATCTCGGGCACCGAGACGGCGGCCAAACAGGCCGCCGATGCGGACGCCGACGCGGATGCGACCGCCGACTGACGGCAGATGTGCGGTATGAAAAAGAGGCCCGGGGTTTGCGCCCCGGGCCTCTGTCATGTCGGGTTGTGGTGAGCCCTAGCGGCGGCGGCCGAGCGCGCCGAGCAGCACGGCCAGACCCGCGACGATGCCGGTCGTCACCAGCGGCTTGCGGCGGGCGAAGTCCAGACCCTTGCGGGCGCTGTCCTGATAGTCGGCGGGGGCGCGGGCGACGAGGCCATCGAGGCCGTCGATGACCCGGCCGTAGGCGTCGCGCGCCTTGCCCTTGTACTCGGTCAGATGACCCTCGACCTGCTGTTTGCGGTCGCCGGTCAGACGGCCCAGAGCGGCGCGGGCCTTGCCAAGCGTCTTTTCACCGGTGCCTTCAATGCGTTGGTCGGTCATTCATCGTCTCCTGATGCGAATGGGGGAGTCCCTCATCAAGCGCGTGCGGCGCAGCAGAGTTCCGTTGGCGGCCTGCGACATCGCAGCGCTGGTCAGGGGGTGGCCGTGACCTCGTTCAGCCCCGCGCGGAGGGCGGCGACGTCCGAGAGGTCGGCGTCGAGGCGAGCGTGTTCCTGCGTCCAGATCGGCAGGGCCTCGGCAAGGATCGCGCGGCCCGCGTCGGTCAGGGCGGCTCTGCGGCTGCGGCGATCCCGGGCGTCGGGCGTGGTTTCTACCAGCCCCTTGCGCTCGAGCGGCTTTAGGTTGGCGGTCACCGTCGAGCGGTCCATGGCCAGTAGCTGAGCCACGGCGCCAAGGGTCGGGGGCTCCGGACGGTTCAGGCCGTTGAGCAGGCTGAACTGGCCGCTGGTCAGGCCCACCGGGGCGAGGGCCACATCGAAACGCCGGGCCAGAACCCGGGCGGCCCGCTGTGCATGCAGGCACAGGCAGTGGTCACGGACATGAAGGGTGGCCTGATAGGGCATCGGATTTGACATGCAATCAATTACATTGATATCAACGTATAAGTCAAAGGGAGCGAAGCCATGCCGACCGTCACCGCCTTCAAATGGGTGCCGCCCTTTGCCCAGGGTTCGGTGCGGGACATCCGGGTACGCTGGGCGCTGGAGGAAGCGGGTCTGGGCTATGACGCGCACCTGATCGGGTTCGAAGATCAGGCGACCCCCGAGTACCGCGCGCTGCAGCCCTTCGGTCAGGTCCCGGCCTTCAGCGACGGCAAGGTCGAGATGTTCGAGAGCGGCGCCATTGTGCTGTGGATCGCCCAGAGTTCGGACGCCCTGATGCCGGCCGATGACGCGGGACGGGCCATGGTCCTGACCTGGCTGTTTGCGGCCTCAAACACGATCGAGCCGCATGTCGCCGCCCTGGCGATCATCGACCTGTTCAATGCGGAGGCCGACTGGGCCAGGGCGCGTCGGCCCGAGGTCGAGGCTGCGCTTCGCAAGCGGCTGGACGAGCTGCAGGCTGCGCTGGGCGACCGTCAGTGGTTCGCCAATGACCTCTTCAGCGCCGCCGACATCCTGATGACCCATGTGCTGCGCGACCTGCGACACACCGACATCGTCGCCGACTATCCGGCCTTGGCCGCCTACGTCGCCCGGGCCGAGGCGCGGCCGGCGTTCAAGCGGGCGCTGGCCGATCAGATGAAGCCGTTCCGGGTCCACGCCCCGGCCTGACCCGACCCCACGCCCGTTCCGGGCACCCGAGCAAAGCCTCACTGGAGACCGCCACATGGCCCGACTTGTGTACGGAATGAATGTCTCGCTGGACGGCTATGTCGATCACGAGCAGTTCGGGCCGGACGATGTCCTGTTCCGCCACTTCATCGATCAGGTGCGCAATTCGGCCGGAAGCGTCTATGGCCGGCGCCTGTACGAGATCATGCGTTACTGGGAGCAGGACGATCCTGAGTGGACGCCGGATTTGCGCGAGTTTGCGAACGCGTGGCGCGCGGAGCCCAAATGGGTGGTGTCGCGCACCCTGACGTCGGTGGGGCCCAACGCCACGCTGGTTGCCGCCGACGTGGAGGAGGTGGTGGGCCGCCTGAAGCGGGAACGGGAGGGTGATCTCTACATTGGGGGGCCGGTGCTGGCGCACAGTCTTTCCGGGCTGATTGATGAATACCGGCTGTGCGTTCATCCCGTCGTTCTGGGTGAGGGAGACCCGCTGTTCGTCGGGCCCCGGCCGCCGCTGCGCCTTGTCACGCACCGTCGGATCGGCGGAGAGGCGATCGAGCTGACCTATGTCCCGGCCTGACCCGTTCCAGCCGGGCCCGGGCCGCCGGTAAGTGCCTTGCGTTCGGCCGGGGTCAGGTGACGCCATCGGCCTTCGGGGAGCCCGTCGAGGGAGAGGGGGCCGATGTGGGTGCGCCACAGGTCCATCACGCGCAGATCCAGCATTTCGCACATGCGGCGGATCTGGCGATTGCGGCCCTCGCGCAGGACGAAGCGCAGGCACAGCGGGCCAATCTGTTCGACCTCGGCGCGCTTGAGATTACGACCGTCCAGCGACAGGCCAAAGCGCAGGCGGGCGATTTTGGAGTCCGTCAGGGTGCCGCGCACCCAGACCTGATAGGTCTTGGGCAGGTCGGCGTCAGGGCCGATGACGGCCTTGGCCACCACGCCGTCGGTGGACAGGATCAGCAGACCGCGGGAATCCTCGTCGAGCCGCCCGATCGGCGGGAGGCTGTCGCGCGAGGAAGGAAGGGGGCCGTCGCCCAGTTGGGCCTCCGCTGTCAGCAGACGGGCGGCGGGGATCTTTCCCGGCTCGGGCTGGCCGGAGACATAGCCCATGGGCTTGTGCATCAGGATCGTCACGGCGTCCGCGAGCTTGTCCTGCGCGGCGCTGGCAAGGGTCAGGGTCTGGCCGGGCTGGATCTTGCGCCCCGCATCCAGCACGGTTTCGCCGTCGAGCGAGACCAGACCCTCGGCGATCAAGGCGTCGGCCTCGCGCCGCGAGGACAGCCCGGACTGGCCCATGAATTTGTTCAGGCGGACGGGCTCGGTGCCCGAATAGGTGCGGCTCAGGGACATCAGCCGGGTCTAGCCTGTCGCTGGCGGAGTCGCCAGCGGCGGCCGGGCGTCGGGCCATGCCAGCGGCCCCGCGTCGGGCGTGGTTGACGTTGAGATACTCTGCCGGACAGGCAAGCACCCCTGCGGGTACGCGCGTTGACTTTGAGTATCGGCTCCCTATATCAAGCCTGTACCAATTGAACCGCGCACGCTTCGCGGCCGTGATTCCAGATCACGGTCGTCGATCCTGTTTTTACTGCGGTGAACCCCTGCCCAGATTTCTGGATGTGTGCGGGTTTTGCGTGCCAACAACAGAAGGATTTGTTTTGAAAGCTCAAGCTGCCAAGAAAACCCCCTACCGTAATCGTTTCCAGCGCGTTCCGACCCGGGCCCGCATTGGTCTGGCCATGCGCCGCGACATGAATTTCGGCCCGCTCGGCGACGTCGAGCCGATGATCCAGGCCGGCGGTCTGTCGATCGCGCCGATCTCGACGGGCGAGGCCAGCCTGCACGTCAATGGCGTGACGGTGCTGCCGACGGCCAAGGCCAAGGACCTCGAGAGCGGCGACCTGAAGGCGCTGGTGGTGCCGGGTGGCCATTCGGACGAGGCCGGGGACAAGGCGGTGCGCGAGCTTCTGGACATGGCCAAGAGCCAGGGCCTGCCGGTCATCGCCTTTGGCGAAGGCGTGGTTCACGCAGCCCGCGCGGCCGGGGCGAACCCGTCCGACTATGTGGATGCGCCCGCCGTGGTGACAGATGGCGACGTCGTGACGATGCTGGCCGACCGGGATGCCCTGTCGGCGGCGACAGCCCGCATCGGCTGACCCCGCCGGTCTGAAGGGGTGTTCAGACCGAGCGGAACAACAGGCCGAGATTGTTGGCGGGCAGGGCGGCGCGGTGCGTCAGCCTCAGTCCGCTTGACCGGGCCTCCGACACGACGTCTTCGAGGGCGCGCAGACCCCAGTCCGGGTCGCGCGCCCTCAGGCTTTCGTGGAAGGCCAGATTGCTGGGTGCGGTTTCGACGTCGGCTTCGACATAGGGGCCATAGAGCGCCAGCAGACCGCCCGGCCGGACCAGTCGCTGGCCGGCCAGCGTCATCAGCCCAACCGTCGCCGACCACGGACTGATGTGAATCATGTTGATGCACAGGACGACGTCGAACGTCCCGTCGGGCCAGGTGGCGGCATCGGCGGCGTCGAGCCGGACAGGGGCCAGGAAGTTGTCCGGGCCGTCAGGTCCGCGCCAGTCCGTGAGGGCCTGCACGGCATCCTCATTGAAATCGGTCGGCAGGACGGACAGTCCCGGATGGCTCCGGGCGAGGGCAAGGCCATGGCCCCCGGTCCCGGTGGCGACTTCGAGCAGACGCCCCTTCGCGGGAAGGTGAGGGGCGAGGAAGCGGAGGATGTGGGGCAGGTTTCGTTCTCCCGCCGGCGTTAACAGGGCGGGATCGTGTGCGGGAACGTCAGCCGTCAAAAATATTCTCCATCACATTCCTGCCGGAGGTAACCGGTTACAGCCGCGTAGCATGCGGCATCACAGCGGGCTGTGTGGCATGATCGGTGAAAACATGCAGCAGTTGACCTTTCAGGCCTGACGTTGTTCTAGCGTGTAACAGAGCGTGATCCTTGCGCTCACTGGGGGCAGTCCGGCGAAGATCGGCGCTCCCGTCTGACGTTCAGGAGCGCATAGATGGCCCAGTCCCCCATTGCCGGATTGAATCCTGCCCCGACCCGCCACGCCGAACTGGTGGCCTGGGTCGAGCGGATCGCCAGCCTGACCAAGCCGGACCGGGTGCACTGGTGCGACGGATCGGAGGCCGAAAAGGCCGCCATCGTCGCCGATCTGATCGACAAGGGTACGCTGCGGGCGCTGGACCCGGTGAAGCGGCCGGGCAGCTATTATGCCGCCTCGGACCCCCGCGACGTCGCCCGGGTGGAAAGCCGCACCTTTATCTGCCCCGCGGATCCGAAGGATGCCGGACCGACCAACAACTGGGCCGAGCCGACGGAGATGCGCGCGCGGCTGGACGGCCTGTTCGACGGCTGTATGGCCGGCCGGACCATGTATGTGGTGCCGTTCTGCATGGGGCCGCTGGGCTCGGAAATCAGCGCCCTGGGCGTTGAAATCACCGACAGCGGCTATGTCGCCGTGTCGATGGGCATCATGACCCGTATGGGCAAGGATG
>CAXICH010000141.1:0-6096 GCA_964022245.1 uncultured Alphaproteobacteria bacterium | reverse complement strand
ATGCCGGCTATACGATCCCGCCCTATTACGACAGCCTGATCGGCAAGCTGATCGTCCATGGGCGCGACCGTGAGGCCTGTCTGGCGCGGCTGAAGCGCAGCCTGAACGAGATGGTCGTGGGTGGCATCGACACCACCATCCCCCTGTTCCAGAAACTGCTGGCCGAGCCCGATATCCTGTCCGGGGACTACGACATCCACTGGCTGGAAAACTGGGCGAAGCGCCAGAAGGGGCCGGCCAGCTGAGCGAGGCGCTCACCACGCCCATCGAGCCCGAGGCGCTGACCGCCGACTATCTGTTGCACGCCTATCGCTATGGGTCCTTTCCCATGGCGGACAGCCGTGACGCCGACGATCTGGTGATGATCCGCCCGAACTTTCGCGGCGTGATCCCCCTGGACCGGTTTCACATTCCGACGCGGCTGGCCCGGACCGTGCGCAACGCTGACCTGACGGTGCGGGTGAACGGGGATTTCCCCCAGGTCGTTGCCGGCTGCGCTGCCGTCATCCGTGATCGCTGGGACACCTGGATCAACCGACGGATCCAGGACGTCTACACCGAGCTTCATGATCGCGGTCATGCGCACAGCGTCGAATGCTGGGCCGGTCCGGCCCTCGTGGGCGGCCTTTATGGCGTGCAGATCGGCGGGGCCTTCTTTGGCGAAAGCATGTTCACTCACCGGCGCGATGCTTCAAAGGTGGCGCTGGTGCATCTGGTGGCGCGGCTGAACCGGGCGGGGTTCAGCCTGCTGGACGCCCAGTTCGTGAACAGTCACCTGAAGCAGTTCAACATCGTCGACGCTCCGCACCGCCTGTACATACGCGCATTGCGACCGGCGCTGGAGCAGACGCCCGACATGGCGGCCTTCGGGGCGGAAATGACCGGTCAGCAGGCGCTGGACTATGCGCGGCAGTCCACCAGCCAGGCGTCATAGACGGGGTGTTCCAGCACCCCGAGGCCGGGCGATGACGCGAACATCCAGCCCCGGAACAGCTGACGCGGCTCGGCACCGGTGATGACGCCGCGCGGCTGCAGGCTGATCTCGAGATAGCCGGCCGCTTCCTGGTCGCGTTCTCCCTCGGCCGACACCTCGCAGGCGCGAACGGTGAAGATCAGCTCGCGCTTGAAGGCGACCGGACGGCCGCCGACCTCGACTTCGAAGCGGATCGATTCCGCGGTGACCTTGTCCACCGCCTGAACCACGGCGACGCGGCGGCGCTGGCGCGGGGGCGGCGGTCCTTCGGGCTCGGTCGGGGCCTCGACGACCTCGACCTCTTCTTCCTCATCCTCTTCCTCGACGGGGGGCGCGATCTGGTTCAGCGCCTCGTCCCCGCGCGCTCGATTCAGGGCGGCGGTGGTCTCCTCGGGTGTGGGCGGAAGCGGCACAGGTGCAGCCGGGGCGGGCTGGGCGTTGGGGGCAGTCTCGGTGGGCGTCAGGGTGTTGGTCGGAGCCGGATCCTGGGCCGGCGCGGGATTGGTCGGCGGGTCCTGGATGGGGCGCGCGTCCTGGGGGCGGTCATTCAGCGCAGCCGTCACGCCAACGCCGCCGACCGCAAGGGTCGCGGCCACAACCAGTCCCAGGATGCGGGCCGGGCGCTTCATTCGGGCGTCCAGGCCTGGTAATCCCCGGTGGCAGCGGGACGACGGCCTTCGGTCAGGACGGATCCCGGCGGACGCCAGGCCAGCGGCGTCCCGCTCATATTGGGCAGATGATCCTTTTCCCACGCCTGGCGGTGCAGGGCGTCTTCGGTCGGCGGCTCGTCAAAGGTGTAGTGCAGCCAGCCGTGCCAGTCGGGCGACACCTTCGTGGCCTCGGCATAGCCTTCATAAATGACCCAGCGGCGGTGGCGTCCGTCGTAGCTCTGGGCATCGCGCGATTCGTAATAGCGATTGCCCAGCTCGTCGGTGCCGACCAGACGACCGCGCTTGGCCACTGTGAACAGGGTGCCGATGGTCGCACCACTCCACCAGGAAAACAGCTTTGCCAGCACGTCAGGAAACCCAGTCATGTCAAAGGGCGCGGACCTGTGCGCGCCGGTATGGCATCATACGAACCGCCGCCGGGCGCGTCCAGCGGTGGATCGTCCCATGCGCAAGCCTCCCGCGGCGTGATACTTGCATGGCCGGACCGGACCGATCACCGCGTGGGACACCCTCATGAGCCGCCGCCTTCTCGCAACCGCCCTCGGCCTCTCCTCCCTCGTGCTGGGGGTGGCCGCCGCCCTGCCCGAGCCGGCCATGGCCCAGAACGCCAGCCAGATTGCCCGCGTCCGGGCCGGTAACAGCTGCCCGGGCTGCAATCTGTTCCAGGGCGACTTTTCCTATATGGAGGCCCGGGGCCTGAACCTGTCGGGCGCACGCCTGCGTCAGGCGAATCTCAGCCTGTCGGTGATGAACCGGACGCGCTTCACCAATGCCGACCTGCGCGACGTCGATGCCTACGGTGCGGTGTTTTCCAGCGCCCGATTCGGCGGCGCCAATCTGACCAATGCCAGCTTCGTCGGCACCTTCCTCGAGGGCGCCGACTTCTCCGGAGCCCGACTGGACGGGGCCAATTTCTCCGGCGCGCAGATGCAGGGCGCCACAGGTCTGACCCAGCGACAGCTGGACCGCGCCTGCGGGGATGCGGCAACCCGACTGTCCGGATCGCTCCGCATTCCCGCCTGCTGAAGGGCTCGATCCTTACGCCGAATTAAGTAGGGGATTGAGGGGAATGACGGCATGGAGAAGGCGTGAAAACTCTTGTGATCCCCTTTGCGAAGCCTGAACGGAGCGGACGGACTGCCCTGGTCGGACTGGCGCTGGTGACAGCCCTGATCGCCACAACGGCGCGGGCCGGTGACACCGATGGCGATACCGACCGTCAGGACGCCCGCCCCCCTCACGAGGCGCAGGTCGTTCTGCCGGGTCGGCCCGGAAGCTTCATGGATCAGGTGTTCCCGCAGGACCCGGACGTAGCCCGCGTGGTCTCGCTGGGCGGAACCTGCCGACGGTGCGAACTGTCAGGGCGCAACCTGTCCGGCGCCACCTTCACGGCCGCGACCTTTGTCGACGCCACTCTGGTGGAAACGGACCTGCGAGGGTCGGAGCTGGTCGGCTCGAACTTCTCCGGAGCGGACTTCACCCGGGCCGACCTGCGCGGCGCCACGCTTGTCGCTGCAAACTTCACCGGCGCCGATTTCACCAATGCCCGACTCGACGGTGTCGAGGGCCTCGGGTCGGTGTTTGTCCGCGCCGACATGTCCGGTGCCAATCTGTCCGGAGCCGCCCTCGGCGGTGCCAATATGAACGGCGCCATTCTGGTGCGGGCCAATATGAACGGCGCCGAACTGTTTGGCGTCACCCTGGCCAATGTGAACGCGCGCGGGGCCGATTTCCGCAACGCCGAGGTCACGGCCTCGAACCTGTCCAACGGCAATTTCGCCGGCGCCGATTTCCGCGGTGCGGAGTTGAACGGGGCCCGGCTGACCGGCGGATCATTCTCCCGCGCCGATTTCACCGGCGCTTCGCTCGAACGGGCTGACATTCGCGGAACCGACCTCAGCCTGTCGCGCGGCCTGACCCAGTCCCAGATCAGCGAAGCCTGTGCCGACTCCTCGACCCGGCTGCCGGGCGGGCTGACCGGCCGCAGCTGCCGTAACCTGTCGCGGGTTCAGCCCCCGGCACCACCGCGGCCGCCGGCAGCCCCTGACCGCCGCATGGTCGTCGCCGACCGGTAAGCGGTCTGCCGTGCGCCCCCCCGGAACGGGGATCGCACCCGGCAGCAACGCCTTTGCTCAGACCTTGATCGGCGGTGCCGTGCGGATGTGGACGTCCTTGAGCTGACGCTCGGCGGCCTCGGTCGGCGCATTCATCAGCAGGTCCTCGCCCTGCTGGTTCAGCGGGAAGGCGATGACCTCGCGGATCGCCTGCTCCCCCGCCAGCAACATGACGATGCGGTCGATGCCGGGGGCCAGACCGCCGTGCGGCGGCGCTCCGTAGCGGAAGGCGTTCAACATGCCGCCGAACTGGTCCTCGACCACCGAGGCGTCATAGCCGGCGATCTCGAAGGCCTTGAGCATGATCTCGGCCTTGTGGTTCCGGATCGCGCCCGAGCACAGTTCATAGCCGTTGCAGACAATGTCGTACTGATAGGCACGGATGGTCAGCGGATCCTGGGTTTCCAGCGCTTCCAGCCCGCCCTGCGGCATCGAGAAGGGATTGTGGCTGAAGTCGACCTTCTTCTCTTCCTCGCTCCACTCGAACATGGGGAAGTCGACGATCCAGCAGAATTTGAACTGGGCCTCGTCGATCAGCTTCAGCTCCGTGCCCACGCGGGTGCGGGCCAGGCCGGCGAATTTGGCGAAGGTCGCGGGCAGGCCCGCAGCGAAGAAGGCGGCGTCGCCCTTGCCCAGACCCAGCGCCGTCATCAGGGTATCGGTCGGCTCCTGGCCGAGGTTCTTGGCGATCGGGCCGCCCCAGGCCTGCTGGTCGTCGGACCAGAAGATGTAGCCGAGGCCCGGCTGGCCCTCGCCCTGGGCCCAGCTGTTCATCCGGTCGCAGAAGGCGCGCGAGCCGCCGGTCGGTGCCGGGATGGCCCAGACAGCGTTCTTGTCGTCCGCCGCGAGGATCTTGTTGAACAGGCCGAAGCCGCCGTCGCGGAAATGGTCCGAGACGTCGTGCATCCTGATCGGGTTGCGGGTATCCGGCTTGTCGGTGCCGTACCAGGCCATCGACTGGGCATAGGTCAGCCGCTCGAAGCCCCTGTGCTCCAGCGTCTGGCCGAAGTCGTTGGTGAAGGTGTGGGTCGCGTCGATCGGCGAGACCGGCTTGCCATCGGCGAACTCCTCGAACACGCCGTGCATGACGGGCTCGATGGCCGCGAAGACGTCTTCCTGGGTCACGAAGCTCATCTCGACGTCGAGCTGGTAGAACTCCAGCGACCGGTCGGCGCGCAGGTCCTCGTCGCGGAAGCAGGGGGCGATCTGGAAATAGCGGTCGAACCCCGAAACCATGAGCAGTTGTTTGAACTGCTGCGGGGCCTGCGGCAGGGCGTAGAATTTGCCCGGGTGGAGGCGCGACGGCACCAGGAAGTCTCGCGCGCCCTCGGGCGACGAGGCCGTCAGGATCGGCGTCTGGTACTCTAGGAACCCCTGGTCGACCATGCGACGGCGGATCGAGGAGATCACCTTCGACCGTAGGACGATATTCTTGTGCAGGGTCTCGCGGCGCAGGTCGAGATAGCGGTGCTTGAGGCGAATTTCCTCAGGGTATTCGGGCTCGCCGAAGACGGGCAGCGGCAGTTCGGCGGCTTCGGACAAAACCTCGACCGCCTTGACCTGCAGCTCCACCTGACCGGTCGGCAGGGTCGCATTGACGGTCTCGGGCGAGCGGGCAACGACCTCGCCGTCCACGCGGATGACGCTTTCAGCCCGCAGACGCTCGACGGCGTCAAAGCCCGGCGTCTCGGGATGCAGGACCAGCTGGGTCAGGCCGTAGTGGTCCCGCAGATCGATAAACAGCAGGCCGCCGTGGTCGCGCTTGCGGTGGACCCAGCCCGACAGGCGGACCGTCTTGCCGGCGTCTTCACCCCGAAGGGCGCCGCAGGTGTGGGAGCGATAGAGATGCGTCTCGGCCATGGGTCTGGATCGGTCGTCAAAAGGGGAGAATTCGGGAGGGCGGAAGGGCGCATTATCGCTGCTGAAAGTCAAGCGGGCGGGTGGATCGCGCTGCGTCATACCGCCCTTCGGAAAGGGCTTTTCGTGGACGTTACAATGTAGCATAGGGGAGTCGTGACGCGCGAACCGACCGATGAGATCAGCCTGACGCGGGCGCTGGCCATTCTGGCCGCGACCTTTGCCATCGTGTTCGCCAGCCTGCTGCCCTCCGCTGTCGCTTCCTCGGCGGCGACCGACACCCCGGTCCAGCTGTGTTCGGGGCAGGTGTTGCGGGTAGTCTTCGATGCCGACGGCCACCCGGTGCCGGTGGATGACGACGACCGGGCCGGCCTGACCTGCGCCATGGCCCTGCTGTCGGGTCTGCAGGCGGTCGATGTGCCGCCCGTCACCCTGTCGGCCCCTCCGGCCGAACCGCGCGAGCTTGCACCCGCACCGCGGA
>CAXICH010000140.1:0-6156 GCA_964022245.1 uncultured Alphaproteobacteria bacterium | reverse complement strand
GGCTGGACCGATGCCGAGGTGCGGCTGGCGGGGCTGGCCGACCGGTTTCATGCCTTTTGCGAAGTGGTGCGCCGCCCGCGCGTGGTCGAGGCCGCCGATGCGGTGGCTGTTTCGCTGGACGAGGTTCTGCATGCGGAGGGATTGATCGGGCGGTGGTCCTATCCGCGCAGCCGGATCCGGGTGCTGCTGCTGGAGTCTGTGCATCCGGCGGCGGTCGCGGCGCTGGAGGAGGCGGGCTATTCAGTCGAGTGCGAGACGGGTGCGCTGGACGAGGACGCCCTGATCGAACGCCTCAGGGGCGTGCATGTGCTGGGGTTGCGATCCAAGACGGCCGTGAGCGAGCGGGTGATCGAGGCGGCGGACCGGCTGATGGCGGTCGGGGCGTTCTGTATCGGCACCAACCATATCGATCTCGAGGCCGCGAGCCGCAGGGGGATCGCTGTGTTCAACGCCCCCTATTCCAACACCCGTTCGGTGGTCGACCTGGCCATCGGGCTGGTGATCACCCTGATGCGCGGAGTCGTGGACCGCTCGGCCGCGATGCATCAGGGACGCTGGAACAAGAGTGCCCGGGGGTCGCGCGAGCTGCGCGGCAAGACGTTGGGGATCGTCGGCTACGGCGCCATCGGCTCGCAGTTGTCGGTGCTGGCCGAGGGGCTGGGCATGCGGGTCATCTATCACGACCTGTCCGAGCGACTGGCGCTGGGCAACGCCCGGCCGATGGTGGCGCTGGACGATCTGCTGGCCGAGGCGGATGTCGTCAGCCTGCATGTCGACGGGCGGGCGGGGAATCACCGGCTGATCGGAGCGGCACAACTGGCGCGGATGAAGCCGGGGGCGGTGCTGATCAATCTGTCGCGCGGCCATGTGGTCGATATCGACGCCCTGGCCGAGGTCATACGGGGCGGAAAGCTGGGGGGCGCGGCCATCGACGTCTTTCCGGAAGAGCCCCGGACGAATCAGGATCCCTTCGACAGTCCCCTTCGTGGCCTCGCCAATGTCGTCCTGACCCCGCACGTCGGCGGCTCGACCGAGGAAGCGCAGGAGGCCATCGGGGCGTTCGCCGCCTCTCGCCTTCTGGGCTATCTGAACCGGGGGGACACGACCTTCTGCGTCAATCTGCCGAATGTGCAGCTCTCGGACGTCCAGGGGGCGCACCGCCTGCTGCACATCCACCAGAACCAGCCGGGTGTGCTGGCGGCGCTGAACCAGGCCCTGTCCGGGGCCGGGCTGAACATCCTCGGCCAGCACCTGAAGACCGATGGTCGTACAGGCTATGTCATCACCGACGTGGATCGTGACTATCAGGCCGGGGCGCTGGACGTGCTGAAGACTGTGCCCGGAACGCTTCGGTTTCGCGCTCTTTACTGAAGCTTACGCAGCGGCATCTTGCGTGAGGGCGGGTGTCGCGCGCACACTGCCGCCAACAGTCGCGACTGACGACTGAGGGAGGATTACATCATGTCACGTTTCATGCGCTCTGCCGCCGCTGCGGCCCTGACCCTTGCTGCGGGCGTCGCCCTTGCCGGGACCGCCAATGCCCAGAGCTATGACCGTCTGGTCGTGTTCGGCGACAGCCTGAGCGACAACGGCAACCTGTTCCTGTTGACGGGCGGGACCCAGCCGCCTGCGCCCTTCTACTTCCAGGGCCGGTTCTCGACCGGGCCGGTGTTCGTGGAACTGCTGGGCTTCAACCTCGGCCGTTTCGCTGCCGGTGACTCGAACGCGGGCAGCATCAACTACGCCTTTGGCGGCGCGCGCACGGATCTGGCTGGAGCGCCTCCCGGAATGCGGACCCAGCTGAACGCCTATCTGGGCGGCGGCGGGACGTTCGATTCCAATGACCTGGTCAGCATCCTCGGCGGTGCCAACAACATCTTCCAGGGCCTGCCTGCCGCGGGCGCCGCGATCAACCCGGCCGGAGCCATCCAGGTCGTGTCGCTGTCGGCCGCCGCCGACATCAACCTGCTGGTCGATACGGTGGCCGCAGCTGGCGCCGGCACCATCCTGGTCAGCAATCTGCCGAAGCTGAGCCTGACGCCGCAGTTCGCGGGCACGACCGCCGCCCCGCTGGCCGACTATGCCGTGACCACCTTCAACGGCGCCATCTTCAACGGCCTGAGCACCGTCGCGGCGAACCGGCCCGGCACCAACATCATCCTGATGGACCTGTTCAAGATCGGCGATACGATCGCGGGTAACCCGACGGCCTTCGGCGTGACCAATGTCACCCAGCCCTGCTTCAACCAGGTGGCGCTGACGCTCTGCTCCAACCCCGACGACTATTTCTATCTGGACGGTGTTCACCCGACGGCGGCCGGTCACCGGGCCATCGCCAGCCTGGCCAATGACTACCTGTATTACGGCGACCGGGGCGCTGCCACGGCGCACCAGGGTGAGCTGTCGATGCGCCAGCGCGAGGACTCGCTGGACATGGGCTCGGACGCCCTGTCGGGCTGGGCGGCCTGGGAACCGGGTCACACCACGCTCGACGTCAGCCTGACGGGCGACACCACGGACGTCGACGCCCGCGGGATCGTGCCGGACGCCAAGGTTGAGGGGCAGGGCATCCGTCTGGCCGTCGATCACAGCATTTCCGAGGGCTGGCGCATGGGCTTCGCCGGCAGCTATCGCCAGGCCGAGACCGTCGCCGGGCCGACCCGCTTCGACAGCGAGAACTTCTCGTTCGACGCCTTCGTCGGCTGGCGTTCGGGCCCCCTGTTCGCCAACGTCACGGCGGGCGCGGCGCGCGACACCTATGACGACATCCTGCGCAGCACGGGCGTTGGCCCGGTGGTCCACACCGGCGAGACCGAAGGCTACAGCCGCGGTGTCCGGGTTCAGGGCGGGACCTGGTTCGACTTCGGCGGTATCGCCCTGTCGCCCCGCGTCGCCGTAACCTGGGCCTCGACCGACGTCAGCGGCTACATCGAACAGGGCGTCGCCGCCCAGTACGCCTATGAAGACCGCACGGTGGAGGGCATCACCGGCGAGGTGACCCTGCGCGCCGAAAGCGCCATCGAGGGCGTGACCTTCTACGTCGAGGGTGGATATCGCGACAGCCTGGACGACAGCTCGGATCCGGTCGGAACCGGCATTGCCGGCAGCCCGTCGCAAGTCCTGTACCGGACGATCGAGGACCCCATGGGTGGCCAGCTGCTGGCCCAGATGGGCCTCGAGGTCGACTGGGGTCCGGCCATGGTCGGCCTGGGCCTCAAGGGTCGCTACGGCGATCATGCCGACAGCTTCGTCGGCGGGATCACCCTGCGGATGCCGCTGAACTAGCCATACGGTCGAGAGACGAAGAGGGGCGGGGCCGAATGGCTCCGCCCTTTTTCATGTCCTGCGGAACGGTTCCCGCGGTGCGACGTCCTGACGCGCCCTGTGCCTCATTCTCGTCCAAGGGGAACGGCACAAGCGCCCCTCATTCGACAGTGACCGGTCTCGTCCCACGGGGGGCTGCCGTTCCACCCGCTGCATGATCCAGAACGGAGACGCCGCCTGATGCGACGCCTTGACGCCAACCTGCGCACCCTCGCCACCCAATCCGGCCAGTCCCTGGGCCTTGTCGCTGTCGCCGTTCTGGCGATGGCCGCCGCGCCGATTTCGGTGCCTGTCGGGGATGATCCGCTGGGTGCGACGGACAAGGGGCCGGTGGCGCCTCCGGTCGTGGCCGTCGCCGAGCCGGCCGGACCGGTAACCCGGGAAATCCGTTTTGAGGCCCCGCTGAAGGGCTATCCGATCAATTCGCGCTTCGGCATGCGGCGACTGGGCGGCGAGGGCGCTGCGCGTCCGCACAATGGCGTCGACATGGCTGCGCCGACCGGCACGGGCGTGTTCTCGGCCGCCGAGGGGGTTGTGATCCGTACCGGCTATCAGCCGGAGGGCTATGGCCGCTTCGTCGAGGTGGCTCACCCGAACGGCATGACGACCATGTATGCCCACATGAGCCGCGTGGATGTGGCGACCGGTATGGCGGTCGGCGGCGGGGATCGCCTGGGCCTGGTCGGGTCGACCGGTTATTCGACCGGTCCGCACCTGCATTTCGAGGTGCGCCGGGGCGGCACGCCGATCAATCCGGCACGCGTGCTGGATCGCACCTTCGAAGTCGTGGTGATCGAGGTCTCCTGAGGCTCCCCCACGGGATCATGACAAGGAATTCATGAAAACCGACATCGATCGGCCGCGGCCAAGGTTGTCAAACACCCTTTACATACCCTAGGACTCGTTCGACCAAGAGTTTCCAAGGGGGGCGCATATGGACGCCGCACTGAGCCTGACCGACATCAGCAAACGCTATGGTGCGTTTCAGGCCGTCAAGGATCTGAGCTTCTCCGTGCCCAAGGGCAGTATCTGCGGCTTTCTGGGGCCGAACGGGGCCGGGAAGACCTCGACCATCCGCATGATCCTCGGCCTGCAGCCGCCCACTTCGGGCCGTATCAGCATCCTCGGCGCGCCCGACGGTCGCCTGGTACGCGACCGCATCGGCTTCCTGCCGGAAGAGCGTGGCCTCTACAAAAAGATGACGCCGGTGGACGCGATCGCCTTCTTCGGCGCCCTGAAGGGGCTTCCGACGGGCGAAGGCCGCAAGCGCGCCCGCATCATGCTGAAGCAGCAAGGACTGGAGCACGCCCAGACCAAGAAGATGAAGGAACTGTCCAAGGGCATGGCCCAGAAGGTCCAGTTGATCGCCGCTGTGGTGCACAAGCCCGAGTTCGTGATCCTGGATGAGCCGTTTTCGGGCCTGGACCCCATGAACCAGCAGGGGCTTGAGGAGATGATCCGCGGGCTGGCGGCCGATGGCGCCACAGTCCTGTTCTCCACCCACGTGATGCAGCATGCCGAGCGGCTGTGCGACACAGTGGTGCTGCTGGCCCGGGGCCAGAAGGCCTTCGAGGGCACGGTGGAAGAGGCCAAGGCCACGACCCGCCGCTATCTGTCCCTGGAGGGAGCGATCGCGGCCGATGCTGCCCGCAACCTGCCCGGTGTGGCCGCGGTCGAAACGGTCGGCAGCCGCGACGGTGTCAATACGCTGCGCGCCCAGCTGAACGTCGGGGCCAGGGGCCAGGAGACGCTGAAGGCGGCCTTCCTCGGGGGGCTGGACGTTCGCAGCTTCGAACTGCGTGAGCCGACCCTGCACGATGCCTTTATCCACCTGACGGGGGTGGATCCCAACCAGGACCAGACCGTCAAACCGGCCGAAGCCACGGAGGCAGCCCGATGAACCGCATCCTGTTGATCGCGCGCCGGGAATTCCTGGCCTATGCCCAGACCGCCGGCTTCTGGCTGTCGCTGCTGGCCTTTCCGATGTTCGCCGTGCTGGGCGGCGCCATACCGATCCTGATGAAGAACAGCGAGCCGGTGCGCGATGTCGTGCTGATCGAGGACGGTCCACAGGCGACCGGTCTTGCCGCCTTTGTGCGCGATGCACTGGCGGCCGATCTTGAGCAGCAAAAGGAGATTGCCCGGATCGCTGCCGAGAAGGCCGAGGAGATCGGCGGCCCCGGCATGGGGGCCAGCGCCGCCAGCGGCGCCATGGCCAGCCTGGGCCAGCCGAAGGTCAATCTGATCGATTCCCCGGCGGATCTGTCCGCCGCCACGGGGGATGCTCGTGAAGAGCGCATCCGGCACTACCTCGGCGACGAGGTGGCCAAGGAGCAGGAACTCGATGCCGTGGTGATCCTGGCGCGCAACGAGGAAGGGCGGCCGACCGCCCGCGTCTGGTCGCGGCGGGCCACGGACAATACCGTCAGCCGTTTCGTCAGCGATGCGATGAAGGATGCCAATCGCGCAGAGATGTTTGGCGAGGCGGGGATTGATCCGGTCATCGTCCGCGAAACGGGGGGCTACGATCCGAAGGTGGTGGTTCTGTCCACGCAGGCCGCCAGCTGCGGAGAGGTCTCGGATCGGGATCGCCTGCCCATCTTTATCGGCCTGGGGTCGGCCTTCCTGCTGTGGTCGCTGATCATCACGGGCGCCTCCATCCTGCTGAACAGCGTGATGGAGGAGAAGTCGAACAAGATCCTCGAGGTGCTGCTGTCTTCGGCCTCGGCGACCGAAATCCTGACCGGCAAGGTGCTGGGCGTCGCCATGCTGACGGTGACGGTGCTGCTGGTCTGGGCAGGCATCGGATCGGCAGGTCTGTTGTTCAGCTTC
>CAXICH010000139.1:0-6175 GCA_964022245.1 uncultured Alphaproteobacteria bacterium | reverse complement strand
ATGGCATCGGCCCCGAGATCTCGCCGCCGGTCGTCTATGCCTCAGCGCCCCAGCCCTATGTGCCGTCGGCCCAGGCCGCCTCGCCACCCGCTCCGCTGGCCCAGGCCATGGGCGATCGCGACCCTGACGTCGTCCTGACCTCGGGCCCGGCCGTCCTGCCGTCCAATACGACTGCCCGACTGAACAGCGACACCCCCGCTCGTCGACCGGCCGCCAGCAGCTGGGGCGTGCAGGTCGGCGCCTTCCGGGACCGCACCGTCGCCGCCGACTGGCTGACCGAGGTCAACCGCCGCTTCCGCTCCAGCTTCCGGGGCACCGGGCAATCGGTCGAGGAGGCGTCCGGCTGGTTCCGCTCGCGCTTCACCGGCATGACCGAGGCCGACGCACGCGCCGCCTGTGAGACCCTCTCGGCCCGCAATGTCACCTGTATGGTCGTTCGCCCCGACTGATCCCGCTTGCCTCGTTGAGCCGGACTGATAGCGTTCCCGCATGAAGCTGCACCGTATCGCCCTGATTCCGCTGGCCGCGCTGGCGCTCACTGCCTGCGCCACCGCCGCGCCCACGCCAGACGTCGTACCCAGCCAGGCCGGCTGGGAGGCCGGGCAGGCCGCCTATCTCGCGTGGAATGACGGTCGGCGCGGCTGGACCACCACCGACAGCGGCCTGCAGTTCCGCCGCGTCGGCCGCGCCAACCCCGACGGCCGCCAGCCTGCGGCCACCGACACCGTCCGCGTCCACTATCGCGGGAGCTTCATCGACGGGCGCGAGTTCGACAGCTCGTACAGCCGCAACGAACCGGCCGAGTTCCCGCTGAACCGCGTGATCAAGGGCTGGACCGAGGGCGTGGCCCTGATGCGCGAGGGCGAGACATATCAGTTCGTCATCCCGGCCGCACTGGCGTATGGCGACCGCTGGGTCGGCGGCGACATCCCGCCGAACTCGGTACTGCTGTTCGAGGTCGAACTGCTGGCGGTGCTCTAGCGGCGCTTCAGCAGGGTGTCGCGGGCGGCGTTCAACTGGGCCGCCAGCCCCTCGGTGCCACCCTGATCCGGGTGAGCCCGGGCCATCAGCCGACGCCAGGCGGCGTTGACCTCGGCCGCCGTGGCCTCGGGTCCCAGACCCAGCAGGGACCGGGCCTGGTCGACCGGCATGGCCCCCTGCCGCCGGCTGGCGTCCGTCCGCCGTCCCAGCTGCACCAGGGCCCAGAAGGCGATCCCCACCGCAAGGACGACCAGCAGGATCATTCCGTCACATCAAAGGCCGCCTCGGCCCCCTCCAGCCCCAGCGCCGTCATCAGCGACCGCATCTCCTGCCGCGCCGCCACATGGGCCAGCGACACCGCCACCGGCCGGATGTCGTTCGACAGATCCGCCACCGTCAGGCCAAAGGGGAACAGCTCCCGGTAGATGACCCGGTCCCGCAGGCCCGGCCCGATGCGGAAGCCTATCCGCTTGGCCAGCTTCTTGAGGCGGTCGGTCAGTCGCTGCCGGTTCCGTGCCGCCGCCACGGCGAGGCGGTTGGTGACCACGACCCAGTCGATCGGCGTGCCCCCCGCGATCGCCCGGTTCTTGCGGGCCTCCCACACGCTCTCGGCATAGATCGAGGGCCGGATCAGATCGAGGCTCACCGGGTCGACCTGCCCCAGCAGGTCGAAATCAACGAAGCTGTCGTTCATCGGCGTGACGATCTGGTCGGCCAGCCCGTGCGCCCGGCGCGACAGGGCGGTGTCCCCGCCCGGTGTGTCGATCAGGACCACATCGGCCATGCGCCGCGCCTCGGCAAAGGCTTCTTCGAAGCGGGCCAGTTGTTCCGCCTCGCCGGCCTTCGCCAGCGCCTTGCCGTCTCCCAGATCGGGCTCGACCGGCAAGGGCAGCTTCTGCCCGTTGGCCAGCATCCAGGCCCGGCGATTGTCGAAGAAGCGCGCCATCGACCGCTGCCGCAGGTCCAGATCCAGCAGCGCCACGCTCCGCCCGGAGTACAGCAGGCCCACGGCGATGTGGATCGCGAGGGTAGACTTTCCAGCCCCCCCCTTCTCGTTTCCCACGACAATGACTTTCGGCTGGCTCATGCACTCTGTCCCATCCCGCGACTCAAGCGGGGCCCGGCGCAAAATCGGGGCCGCCCGGGTCGACACGGGACGGGGGCGCATCCGGGGTGCAGCCGCGGCCACGCGCTTCTCGACCTCATTGACGGCCGCCTCGGCAATGACCGGAGCAGCCGCCTGGACGAGCCCCTCCATGGCGCCATCGCGGGCCTCCCACAGTTCGTGAGGATCCATGACCTCGACGCGCACAGCGTCGGGACGCGCCGCTCTCAGGCCCATGGCCTCGGCCTTCATCGGCGTCTCCAGCCTCGACGTGCCGGGCCGGTCGAGACTGACGGGGATTGCGGCCACGCGCTCGGCCATCTGCTCGAAGCGATGCGGGTCATGCTCGACCCAGCCACAGCCGGAGGCGCTGAGGGCCAGAGCCACAGTCAGGGCGCGGACAAGGTGGTGCTTCTGCACTGGACGAAGGACTTCTGCGGACGTCATAAGGCCACCCTACCCGGCCTCCGTTGCAGCCCCGTGCACAAGTACCCTTAAGCGAGAAGGTAAATCCGGTCTCAACCATGGACTCACCGCCCCCGCCCCTGCCCCACGCTGCCACCCCGACAGAGCTGCGCCGCGTCGTGGCCGGCTGGCGTGCCGCGGGCGAGACGGTGGCCTTCGTCCCGACCATGGGAGCCCTCCATGCCGGCCACCTGAGGCTGGTCGAGCAGGGGCGGGTGGAGGCGCGCCGCGTGGTCACCAGCGTCTTCGTCAACCCGACCCAGTTCGCAGCGCATGAGGACCTGGAGACCTACCCGCGCACGCTCGAGCAGGACGCCAGGGTGCTGGCGGAGGCCGGCTGCGACCTGCTCTACGCCCCGACGGCCAAGTCCATGTATCCGGAGGGTTTCGCGACCCGCATCGCCATGGACGGGCCCGCACTCGGACTTGAGACCGACCATCGCCCGCACTTCTTTGGCGGCGTCGCCATCGTGGTCGCCAAACTGTTGAACCAGGTCCGGGCCGACGTCGCCCTGTTTGGCGAAAAAGACTACCAGCAGCTGCGGGTCATCTCCCGGCTGGCGGCGGATCTCGACATCCCGACCCGCATCGTCGGCGTACCGACCGAGCGGGACGGGCACGGCCTGGCCCTGTCCTCGCGCAATGCCTATCTCAGCGAGGCCGAGCTCGAGATCGCCCGCCGCCTCAACGGTCGGCTGGCCGCCGCCGCCGCGCGCGTCCGGTCCGGCGATCCGATCCCCGTCGTGGAGCGCGAGACCGCCGAGGCGCTGATCGTCGACGGCTTTGCCAGCGTGGACTACGTCGCGATCCGCGAGGCGGACACGCTGAATCCGCTCGCAGAGGCCGTCGATCAGCCGATGCGCATCCTGGCCGCTGCCTGGCTGGGCCGAACCCGGCTGATCGACAATATGGCCCTCTGAACGACGCCGGTCAGGCAATCGCGCCGACGCAGCCCTCCGGGCCACCGGGCACGACCGGCGCCGAGGTCAGCGACAGGGTCCAGCCGTGGTGGGTGTCAAGACCGCGACGCCCCGCCCCCGATCCATCACCGGCGTCGCCCCCGGCGGTCACCAGCACCCGGTCTCCACGCGGCAGCGCGCCCGGATCGATCCGGCCGACCGCGAGGGACGTCGGGACGTCCCGGCCAAAGCCTTCGAAGACGCTCAGTGCCGCCCATTCACGGCGCAGGCCCATCCACCACGGGTCGCCGGCATTGATGGCCAGCACAGCAACCCCCTTCCCTTCGGCCGCAAAGGCGAGGGCCGCCTGCGGATCGCGCTCGGTCTTCAGCGCGGCGGCGCGGCCAAAGCGAAGGCGGGCCGCGTCAAAGGCGCGGGCCGGCTCGACCGGGGCCCAGACCCGCACGGACAACTGCCCCTGGCGGGCCAGACCGTGGCCGACGACCTCGCGCCACAGGGCCTCAACGGCGTCGCGGGTGTCGGGCCGGGCGTCCCGGAGCACATGCGCCAGAACCGCCTGCTCCCGGTCGGGCCGCAGCTTCACATAGCCGCCGGTCGGCGCATCCTTGGCGCGACCGACCCGGTCTGCCAGGGCCAGCCGCTTCTGGAACAGGGCCACCATTTCGGTATCGAGCTGGTCGATCTCGTGTCGCAGGGCCGCCAGGGTCAGGCGTTCGGCTTCGGCGGTTTCGTCAGAGGATTTGACAAGGGTCAGGGACATCTACAGAACTTTCGAGGGGGAGGATCGGTGAGGCCGAGGTCCGCCGCTCCATCAGGAGCGGTCGCCGGTGAGGGGTCAGGAACAAGGTCCGGACGCCTCAGCCGGCGTATCGAAAGCCGTAGAAATAGAAGCCACAGGCACGGGCGACCGGCGCCGCGAAATCGCGGGCGTCAAAAGCGGCAGTCAGGGCGCGCTCGGAGGCCATGGATCGGTGATGGCCGCAGAAATCGTGCGCCGTCAAGCGCCTTCACGCCCCAGGAGGACAAACCGCGTGCGGTTATCGGCGGAATCCTGCATGTCGTTGCGCAGAATCGACAATCCATAGATTTCGGCTGCTCCGGCAGGCGCCAATGCCGCCCGTCCGGACTCTGACGCGTCGGCCACTGCGCGGGCCGCGCCGGCCGTGTCGAAAGCCTCGACCGCCCTGAGATTCAGCGCGGCCATCGTGTCCACGCACTGCCCCAGCGCAGCGGGATGGCTTTCCACCGTCCGCACATCCGACAGGCGGTCACCGGGCTGGCCCATCAAGGCCAGGCGGATCGGACGCCACACCTCGACCAGCACATCCAGACCCGATGCGGCCACCAGATCACTGGCCGGCTGAACTGTGCCGATGCGGCTGTTCTCGACCGGGATCAGGGCGCAGGCGCACTGGCCGACCTGCACCGCCTCGATGGCGGCTGCGAAGGTGTCGTAGCCGATGGGCTCGTCCCACGGTCGCAGGACGGCGCACGCCTCATGGCTGAAGGATCCCGGAGCCCCCTGATAGGCAACGCGTCCCCGGGCCATCGCGGCCTCAGGCGGCTGCAGAGCGGGATTGCCGCCCGGATTTCAGTCGCTCCGCGACCAGGAAGGCGAGTTCCAGCGCTTGGTCGGCATTCAGGCGCGGGTCGCAGTGGGTGTGGTAGCGGCTGCTGAGGTCGTCCTCAGTCAGCATCTGTGCGCCACCCAGACATTCGGTGACGTTCTGTCCGGTCATTTCCAGATGAACGCCACCCGGGTGGACGCCCTCGGACTCGGCCACGTCGATGAAGGTCCCGACCTCGCTCAAAATCCGCTCGAAAGGACGAGTCTTGTAGCCATTGCCCGCCTTGAGTGTATTGCCGTGCATCGGGTCGATCGACCAGACCACCCGGCGCCCGGCGGCCTTGATGTCCCGCATCAGCCGCGGCAGGCGCTCGCCCACCTTGTCCGACCCGAACCGCCCGATCAGCGTGATCCGGCCCGGAGTATTGTCCGGGTTCAGGATATCCAGCAGCCGCAGAAGGTCCTCGGGCTCCATGGTCGGGCCGCACTTGAGGCCGATCGGATTCCTGATGCCGCGCGCAAATTCTACATGGGCCCCGTCGGGCTGGCGGGTCCGCTCCCCGATCCAGACCATATGGGCCGAGGTGTCGAACCATTCACCGGTGGCGCCATCCAGACGCGTCAGGGCGGCTTCCAGATTGAGCAGCAAGGCTTCATGGCTGGTGAAGACCTCGACACGCGACAGGTCCGGGTGGCTTTCCGGCGTGACCCCGACGGCTTCCATGAAGGCCAGGGCCTCGCCGATCTTGTCCGCCAGTTCCCGGTAGCGTGCGCCGTATGAGTTGTCGGCCGCGAACCCCAGCGTCCAGCGATGGATGTTGTAGAGGTCGGCATAGCCGCCCCCGGCAAAGGCGCGCAGCAGGTTCAGCGTCGAGGCTGACTGGTGATAGGCCTTCAGCAGGCGCTGCGGGTCCGGGACCCGCTCGGTCGGCGTAAAGCCCATGCCGTTGATGATGTCGCCGCGATAGCTGGGCAGTTCGACCCCGTCGATCATCTCGACCGAGGACGAGCGGGGCTTGGCGAACTGGCCGGCGATGCGGCCCACCTTCACCACCGGCTTGCGACCGGCAAAGGTCAGCACAACCGCCATCTGCAGGATCAGGCGGAAGGTGTCGCGGATGTTGTCGGTCGAGAACT
>CAXICH010000138.1:0-6190 GCA_964022245.1 uncultured Alphaproteobacteria bacterium | reverse complement strand
GTCGAGATCACCATCGACGGCCTGACCACCCAGGCCAAATACTACAAGCCGCTGGTCTATGAGTTCATGCGCAAGGAGTGGCGGGGCACACGGCCCTCATGGGGTGACCACGTCGTCGAGATCGACATGGAGCATGTCGGCGAGCCGCCGCACATGGACCTCGACAATCTGGCCAAGGCCCTGCTGGACGCCATCAAGGGCTATCTGTTCCACGACGACGCCCAGGTCGCACGCCTGCTGGTCCAGCGCCACGAGGGCGAGCGCGAGCGCATCACGATCCGGGTGTTTCCGAGGCCCTGACTCAAGGGACGATCGTGTACCCCGGCGGGGCTTTGGTTTCGACGTGATTGGGGTGATACATATCGAGGAAGATCACATTGCTGGCCGGCTGTGAGCCGGGGCAATCGACCTGATAGCCATCCATGATGGTGCCATAGGGCCCGTCACCGGCACTCCCGATACGGTGGAAGGTCGGGGCCTTTCCATCGGCGCAGCGAAGGCGCGACAGATAGGCTCTTTGTCCGGCGGGCATGTTGACCCGGACAGGGTTTTCTTCCGAGCCCAGGGGATAGGCCGCGACCTGGGCGGCAACACGCGTTGCACGACCTTCAGGGACCCCGCCAAAGATGTCGGCAAAGGGATCGTCAGACTCCATACCGGAGGCGCATCCCCCCAGAACAAGCAGGGCTACACAAGGCGCAAATCGCTTCAACATATGGACCTCCCGGAACTTTGATGCAGTCTGGTGCCGACACAGGGTCGAGGCAAGGCGTCGTGGGCCGTCAGGCGTCGGGCCCGATCGGCGGATAGCGCTCGAAGGCCGGGATCTGGTCGAGCGTCGCCATCCAGCCGATGCGCTCGGCCGTCTGGATCTGGGCCTGGATGGGCAGCGCGTCGGGATCGTCCAGCGTGGCGCCCTGGATGTCGGTCATGCCGGGGAAGATGACGGCGTTCGTATAGAACAGGCCCGTGCCGCAGGTGACGCAGAAGGACCGCCGTCCATGCTCGGACGAGGCCCATGTCCGCGTTTCCCCGGTGATGGTCAGGCTGTCGGTTGGCACGAGACACCAGCTGACGGCGGGTGCGCCCGACGACTTTCTGCAGTCTATACAGTGGCAAAGCGCGTGATGCTCAACCTTGCCGTTCGTGCGGTACCGTACCGCGCCGCAATGACATCCGCCCTCGAGCATCCTGGCCTCCCTTGCTCCATGTTCCACAAATGTTCCACACCCGAAGGGTCATGGCAAGCGGGGGAAGACGGCCTCAGCGGCGGAAGGCATAGCTGGTGGTCAGAAGCGGCGCGATATCCACGCCGACCACGGTCTGGGGCTCCGAGGCAGGGCGCAGACCTTCCTCGCGTTCGCGCCGCTGGACGCACAGGGCCGCCTGATCCGCGAGGACGAGGAAATTCGGCGATGTCGGCAGGCTCTCCAGAATGCAGCCGTCGAAATAGGGATAGGTCGCGTCCTCCGAACAGCCGAACGACGACCGATCCCGTCGGGCGGCGCTCATGATCATCCGGTTCGGGGCCGCCAGCCGGTCGGTGAACACGCCCGAGAAACAGGCCGAGACGATCACCACAGTGGGCCGCGTGCCGCACCAGCCGTCGATCCGGCGGGCCATCTCGTCGGGGCTCATCAGCCGGTTGGGGCCGAAGACGATCCCGCGGGGCGACCCGTGCGAGGTAAAGTACAGGAAGCAGCCTTGCGTGGCCTGTTCGGCATTGCGCCCGATGGCATTCAGCGCCTGGTCGGCCGAGGTCGGGCTGGCCACGTCGGGGCGGAGCGTGAAGTCGACCATGTCTTCCCGCGCGAAACCAACCTCCTGAAAGCCGGCCACCAGATCACGCCGGGCATTGTCGAAGGCCTGGATGGGCGCACCGCGGCTGGTGGTCCAGTCGGCCGCCACGATCGACGCCGCCCAGCCGTCGAGCGACGCGCCGGAAGTCTGGCCGCTCGAGGTCGTCGCACAGGCTGCCAGCGACAGCCCGGCGATGAGTGTAAGAACGACACGACGGATCATGATGCGGCTCCCCTGCCCAATCAGCGTTGTCCGACATTGATCCCGGCGAAACGCGGACGGTCAACCCGCCGCCACCTGATTCCGCACCCTCCAGGGCTCAGCCCGGCGGGCGCCATTTCCCCGGTGGCTGCCAGACCGGCGCCTGTCCGCCGGGCGACAGGATCGACAGCGGATCCGTGGCCGGGCTGGTCGCCGGTTGGATCAGGAGAGAGGCGAGGGACTGAACCGGAGCCGGAGCCGGGGCCGGCGTCGCGGTCGGCGTCGGGACAGGCGCGTTCAGCTCGGGGTAGATGTGCCAGTCCGCCTTGCGCTGATCGAAGGTGTAGAAGGCCGGCATGGTTATGCGGCGGCCCTCGGTGACCTTGAGAACACCATGCTCGTGGTGATAGCCGGCGCTGAACGCCACCAGCATCCCGCGCTTCGGTTTCAGCACCCGGTCCTTGGCGGTGAAGTAGAGCTCGCCGCCCTCATAGTCGTCGTTAAGGTAGACGATACTGGAAAAGTCCCGCCACGGGGTGCTGTGAGCGGTGCCGTCCGGGTTGCTGTTGTCCGTATGCGGCGGCAGGCACGAACCCTGCTCCCAGATGTTCAGCTGCACTGTGTCGGTCCACAGCGGCCGGGTCAGGGCGTAAAACTCACCCAGCATGGCGGTCGCTCGCTTCTGGAAGCCGCCCATGATCTCCGCGGCCGAGGCGTCATGCGCCGCCACATCGCCCATATAGACGATCCGGCCTTCCCAGAAATCGATGCCAACCTTCCTGTGCTTCACCAGGCCGTGCACCTGGTCGAACATCTCCAGCAGGCGGTCACAGTCTGCGGGCGTCAGAAAGTCCGGGACGATGATGAAGTCCTGCTCGGCATACTGTCCCGGCGTAATCGGGGCGGTGGCTTCGGACGGTGTCAGAACCCCATCCACGACCCGTCTCCGGCCCGCGAAATTGGCCTCGGTCTGCCCCGGATCAATGGATGCCATCCGGCTGTCCGACGCCCACGCCCTGCGGTCCACGCGTTACACTCCTTCGGCGATTTCAAAGCCTTCTTCGGGCACCGTGCATTGCAAACGGGAACATATCAAGCGGCTGAATCCCGTTTGCCTCTGCAGCAAGCCGGGGGTCCCGTCAGCCCTCGCAGCGTGCCTGCGGAAGGTCTTCCGCGGGCCTGAATCGGGCGCGAACCGGCTGATGGTCCGAGTGTCGAAATCCCAGATCCACGCCGGCCACGGACACGACGTCGACGCCCGGAGAGACGATGAAGCCGTCGATCACGGTCGTGTAGTTTTCGCCGGGCCGGTAGGCCCGCTCGTTCGTGCGGACAGAGGGCGTCGCGCCATCGGCGACCACGCGCCAGCCCTCGGGCAGAACTGCGGGATCGAAGTCGTGGATCCAGCTCAGGTACTCATCTTCTGTTGTGTGTGGGAAGCCGGTGGCCACCAGCCGGAGGTTGAAGTCTCCGCCCAGCACCACGCGATAGCCGCGGGCCTGCGCGGCCTCGGCTCGCTCCAGAAGCGTCGCCACCTGACGTTTGCGCAGGGCTCCCCCCTCGTCAAAGGCCGAGGTGTGCACATTGACCATGACCCAGCACCCGCCGGGACCGTCGACATAGGTCACCAGTGCGCCATAGCGCCGTCGGATCAGACCGTCGTATGGGTCACCGTCGCTGGGCATGGGCCAGATTTCCGATCGCACCCGCCCGTGCCGCACATAGGTCGCCATGCCGTTGCTGATCCGCAGCGGGGGCGGCAGGTAGCGGGTCCGGAAGTCGGCGTGGAACTCGCCCCGGTAGCGCGCCAGCGCCCGGTCCGTGCGCCCCTTCAGATCGGTCCAGTAGTTGACCACACTGGCCCGCGCATTCTCCTGGGTCAGGATGATGTCGGCCTCGCTCTCGCCCAGCCAGGCGGCGATGGCATCCGCCGACGCCCGGGTTGTCCCGGGGCCCGGCGGCAGCCACGACCGCCCCCCGTCCGCGAAGAAGTCCGATCCCCGTCCCAGCCCGCTGTAGCCGAGGTTCCAGGTGATGACGCTGATCGTGTCCATGGACTGCGGCCACTCCGGGTGCGCGGGCAAGGTGCGCGACGTACCGTCTTTCACGGTCGTCGAACAGGCATGCAGCACGAACAGACCTGCACAGAATACGACGGCTGCGGCAAGGGCGGCTCTAGCCCGCATTGGGGCGGAACCGGGCATTGGGAAGGCGCAGGGGCACGGCCGTTTCCTTCTTGTCGGAAATCTTCTCGATCGCGAACTGGACGCCCCACGCCAGAATGGCGAAGCCGCCGCCCTCTCCGGCGATCATGCGGATGAAGCCGAACAGATTCATTGAGTTGGCCAGTTCCGCGACCATTTCGGCATGCCTCTGGGCCAATTCCCAGTCGCCGATACCGGGAGGCGGGGTGAATGCGCGGACATTGTCGAGGGCCCCCTCCAGCAGGGTCTCGTATGACCCCATGTAAACGGCCAGGGCGAAGGCGCCGATAATGGCGAGGGGGCCATAGGTGAAGACGGCGGTCATCACGACCGCCTCGCCCATGAACATGTGCTTCAGGGGGGTAAAGTTGATCAGCATATTGATGCCGATCAGCAGGCCGGCGAACACAAACAATGGATTGAACTGGCTTTGCAGCAGCTTGGCTGCAAGCGCGATGCGGCCAAACCCGCTCTCGGCCAGGATCATCGCCCCGACATAGCCGCCATCCGGCGCGAGGCCGGGCTGCGGAGCGGACAGGGCAGTCTGCCGGGCGAGGTCAAAGACGTCCGAAATCACGCGAGCCTCGGCCCGGAAGGATGCCCCGTCGGCCAGGTACTGGGCCGCCAGCATCAACAGCACCATTGCGCCCACGCCGAACAGGCAGACGCTGTAGAAATTGTAGGTGGCATAGGCTGCCTGCAACCGACTGCAGTAGATCGGCTTGCGACCGTCCCTGACAGCGGCCCGTATCACGGTCATCGAATAGAGATGAACCACAAGCACGACGACGACCGTGGCCAGCAGGGCCTGCCACCACCAATGGGCCAGAATACCGACCAGCGAAATGTCCGGCGTGAAATAGGCGATGATCAGACTGGCCGCGGCGGCGAAGGTCAGGATGACGGCCTCGCCGATCCAGCCCTCGACCCAGGCGCGCTGGGTGGGGCGCCGCGTATGCGGCACCACGATGCAGTGCCGCAGTACCCATACCCTTCCGCTGCGCTGGTAAGAGGCACGCAGCAGGGCGAAAGCGACGGCATAGACGATCGCAATCAGCAGGGCATCGGCAGCGAGTGAAGGCAATGGCGGGCTCCGTCAGCTTGCCCGCCGAACCTTAGCTATTTTTTCCGGAACTGGTCCAGAGAGACGACCTTGGGGCCGTCGTCGCCGTTCGGATGCGGCGGGGCGGCGGGCTCTGCCGGGGAGTCCTCGAGCTCGTCCTCTATCACCTCTTCGATCACGGTTTCGAACTGCAGCAGGAACTGCACGGACGGGTCGAAGAAGCGGGTGATGGCCCGATAGGGGACAGTCATCGCCTTGGGCACGCCGCCGAAGCGCAGCATGATGCTGAACTGGTCAGGGGCGACCACCAGATCCTCATACTGGTGCTGGAGGACGACGGTCATCTCCTCCGGATATTTGGCCACCACATCGGGCGGCAGCAGCACACCCGGCGCCCGGGTCTGGAAGGTGATGTAGAAATGGTGCGCGCCCGGCAGGCCCTCGGGCTCGGCCGCGCGTTCCAGCGCCGCGCGGATCACGCCGCGCAGGGCATCCTGCGCCAGGCGTTCATAGTGCATTTCATCGACGGGAGGGGTCGCGCTGGTCATGCCTGCCTCTGTGAGGAACGGACCCTGATAACCCCACGCGTCCGCAAGCGGAAGGGCAGTCTCGCCATCGAAGCAGGAAAGCGCCGGGATTCTGTTGCCAGGCTCCCGACAGGCCCCGCCTGAAGATCTGAACCTCCAGGAGTTTAGGTTGGAATTACCGGAACCGCATTACGCGGCGACAGCGTATTCCCCAGCGAAGTTATCGTTCGCAGTTAGAAAATGGCCCGATAACGATGGGCCAGTACGGGCGAAAGCAATCTTCTTTACACGTCCGTCGATGCTAGTCGGCCCCATACCTTCCGCCGATAACGCGGGGGAAAATGGTGGAGCCGCCGGGAATCGCACCCGGGTCCGGTCCGCTTATTACAAGCGCC
>CAXICH010000137.1:0-6193 GCA_964022245.1 uncultured Alphaproteobacteria bacterium | reverse complement strand
CGCGAGCAGTCGGCCATGGGCGTGGGTCTGGTCCCGGCGGAGAACCTGATCGGCAAGGCCGAGATGATCCTGTTCTCCTGGCACGAAGGCGCGTCGCTCTTCAATCCGGTCAGCTGGTTCACCAAGGTCCGCCTGGACCGCTTCTTCACCGTCCTGAAGTAGGGAATGGCGGATCGTCGGAGTGAGGCCGTCCGGGCGCTGGCCCGGACCCTGGGATACGAGTTCCGCGATCCGTCCCTGCTGGAGCGCGCCCTGACCCACCCCAGTGTGGGGGAGGGGGCGGCCCATGACGCCGTCGGACGGCCCATTCTGGACAACCAGAGGCTGGAGTTTTTCGGCGACCGGGTGTTGGGCCTGCTGGTTGCCGAGCGGCTGATGCGCGACTTCCCCCTGGCGGACGAGGGCGAGATGTCCTCCCGTCTGCACGGCCTCGTCGACAAGGCCGCCTGTGCCCGGGTGGGCGAGGCGGCGGGTGTGGGGCCGGCCCTGCGCATGTCGCCGGGCGAGAGCAAACAGGGCGGGCGCCGTCGCGACGGCATTCTGGCCGATGCGATGGAGGCCATTCTCGCCGCCATCTACTTCGACGGGGGCCTGGATGCGGCCCGCACGGCGTTCGATCACCTGTGGCGGACCGAGCTGGAAAATCCCTCGTCGCGCAGTCTCAGCAATCCGAAATCGTCCCTGCAGGAGTGGTCGCTGAAGGTCGGTCGGGGGCTTCCGGCCTATCGCGTCGTCGAGCGCACGGGCAGTGATCACGCCCCGACCTTTCGAGTCGAAGTGACGATCAGCGGCACGGATGCCTTGACCGCGACCGGTCGTTCGCGTCAGGAGGCGGAGAAAGCGGCCGCCCTGGCCCTGATGAAGCGTGAAGGCGTGATTTGACCCCAGATACCCCCCCGACCGGCACACGCGCGGGCTTCGTCGCCGTGATCGGCGCGCCCAATGCCGGCAAGTCCACCCTGGTCAACCGGCTGACGGGCTCGAAGGTCTCTATCGTCACCCAGAAGGTTCAGACCACGCGCTTTCCGGTGCGGGGGATCGTCATGGATGGCCAGACCCAGATGGTGCTGGTCGACACCCCCGGCATTTTCAACCCGCGCCGCCGCCTGGACCGCGCCATGGTGGCCTCGGCCTGGGAAGGGGCGGAGGAAGCCGACGCCGTCGTGCATCTGGTCGATACCTCGGCCCAGATGGCGATCGGTGAGGGCAAGGGCTCGCCCGCCGACCGCCGCTCGGTCGAGGATGTCGAAACCATCATCCAGGCCCTGAAGGGCCGCGACAGCAAGGCCATCCTGGCCCTCAACAAGATCGACGGCCTGAAGCGCGAGTCGATGCTGAAGGTCATGACCGAGCTGTTCAACACGGGCGTCTACAGCGACGTCTTCCTGATTTCGGCGGCGACCGGCGACGGCGTACTGGACCTGAAGGCGCACCTGTCGGGGCTGATGCCGGAAAGCCCGTGGCTGTATCCCGAGGACCAGAGCGCAGACCTGCCGCTGCGGGTTCTGGCGGCCGAGATCACGCGGGAAAAGGTGTTCCTGCGGGTGCATGAGGAACTGCCCTATTCGGCGGCGGTCGAGACGACGGCGTTCGAGGAACGCGATGACGGTTCGGTGCGGATCGAGCAGACCATCTATGTCGAGCGCGAGAGTCAGCGTCCCATCGTGCTGGGCCGCTCCGGCCAGACGCTGAAATGGATCGGCCAGAAGTCGCGCGAAGAGCTGACCCTGCTGATGGACCGGCCGGTTCACCTGTTCCTGACGGTCAAGGTCGATCCGAAATGGCAGGACTCACGGGCTCTTTATGCGCAGTTCGGTCTGACTTTCGATATCTAGGGTCGGATGAGACCCTTACCGATTCTCGCCGGCCTCGCCGCTGTGGCCGTGCTGATCGGGTCCGCCTGGGCCCTGACGGCGCGGACCGACGCCGCTCCGGATACGACAGAGGCTGCGTCCGGTCCGATCGTCCGTGCCCGTCCCCCTGTCGTGGCGGTCGAGGACCTGCCCCGGTTGAAGCACGCGCTGGACGCCCTTGCGGAGCGGGGCCGCTTCACCGGTGCGGTCCTGGTGGCGCGCGGCGATCAGGTCCTGTTCCGGCAGGTCTATGGCATGGCCGACCGCGAGACCGGCCGCGCCTTCGAACTGGACACGCCCCTGCGGCTGGCCTCGGTCAGCAAGATGTTCACCGCCGCCGCCATCCTGCGCCTTCAGGATGAGGGCGTCCTCAGTGTCGAGGACCCGGTCTGCGACTGGATCACCGATTGTCCGGAGGCCTGGGCCGACATCCGCATCGGCCATCTGATCTCGCACCAGTCGGGCATCCCCGACCTCATGGCCCGGCCCGGCTGGGGCACCCGGCGCGTCACGCCGGCCACCCTGGACGAGCTGACCCGGGACAGCGCCCTTTATAACCTGCAGTTCGAGCCGGGCACGGACCTGCGCTACAACAATGCCGGTTTCAACCTGGCCGCCGCGGTGGTCGAGGTGGCCACGGGCATGCCGTTCCAGAGCTATCTGGATCAGACCTTCTTTCAGCCGCTGGGGATGAGTCGCACAGGCTTTGACGCGCTGCCCGGTCTGGCCATGGGCTATGCCGATTTCCCCGCCGGGATCACGCCCCAGCCGGAGGCCAATGTCAGCATCATCCCCGGCGCGGGCGCCCTGTCTTCGACGGTGGACGACCTGCTGGCCTGGACCTGGGCCCTGCATCGGGGCGGGCTGCTCAGCCCTGAGGCCCATGCGGCGCTGATCGCGGACCATGCGCCAGTCGATACCCCCGATGAACGCCGGGGCGGACCGCGTCGCCACTGGGGCTATGGCCTGTTCAGCCGGTCCCTCGGCCGCCAGGTCGAGCCGGCCTTTGAGGACATCCAGATCTATCACACCGGCAGCTGGTCCGGCTTTCGCAACATGGTGGTCTGGCAGCCCGACGCCGAGATCGTCGTGATCGTTCTGTCCAACAACTACCACCGTCGCGAGGAGGTCTTCCTGATCAGCCAGCAGGCCGTCGCCGAGGCGCTCGGGCGCCCCTTCCCGGAGCGCATGGTCCCGCGAACCTGATCAGCCGAGGGCGTCGGCCAGCCGCAGGAACCCGGCAACATCGATGGTCTCGGCCCGGGCGTCCGGCTCGATCCCGGCCGCCTCGCACAGGGCGGCCCCGCCCAAGGGCTTCAGGCTGGAGCGCAGCATCTTGCGGCGCTGGCCGAAGGCGGCGGCGGTCACCCGTTCCAGCTTGCGGATGCGGGCGTCGGCGAGCCGCTCGGCACGGGGCACCAGATGCACGACTGCCGAGGCGACCTTGGGCGGGGGCGTGAAGGCAGCTGCGGGCAGGGACATCACCATGCGGGCCTCGCACAGCGCCTGACTGATGACCGCGAGCCGGCCATAGGCATCGTCCCCCGGGCGGGCCACCACACGTTGGGCGACTTCCTTCTGGAACATCAGCGTCATGGACGTGGGCGTCCACGGACCGGTCAGCCATTTGATCAGCAGGGCGGTGCCGACGTTGTAGGGCAGGTTGGACACCAGGTGCGCCGGACCGCCGGCGATCGCGGCCTCATCAACCTTCAGCGCGTCCGCCTCGACCAGGGTCAGCCGCCCGGAGCCGTCGTCCAGTTCCCCGAGCAGGGGCAGGAAGCGGGGGTCCTTCTCGATCGCAATCACCCGGCCGGCCTCGCTCTCCATCAGGGCGCGGGTCAGCCCCCCCGGACCCGGCCCGACCTCGATCACGTCGGCGCCCGCAAACGGTCCGGCCAACCGGGCGATCTTGCGGGTCACATTCAGGTCCAGCAGGAAATGCTGGCCGAAACTCTTCTTCGCCAGCAACCCATGGGCGTCCAGCGACTCGCGCAGCGGGGGCAGGTCGGTCATGCAGAGGTGGCCCGGCGGTCGGCCATGGCGCGGGCCAGATGGAGCGCGGCGATCAGGCTGTCGGGGCGGGCGAGGCCACGCCCGGCAATGTCGAAGCCTGTGCCGTGGTCGGGCGAGGTCCGCACGACGGGCAGGCCCAGACTGACGTTCACCCCGCCCCAGAAGTCCAGCGTCTTGACCGGGATCAGCGCCTGGTCGTGGTACAGGCACAGCACCGCGTCATAGGTCTGACGGGCCTCGTCGTGGAACAGGGTGTCGGCCGGACGGGGGTCGCTGATGTCCAGCCCCCCGGCGCGCAGGGCGGCGGCGGCGGGGATCAGCACCGTCTGTTCCTCCAGACCGATCGAGCCGCCTTCGCCGGCGTGGGGGTTCAGTCCCGCCAGCGCCAGACGGGGACGGGCGATGCCGAAGTCGCGGATCAGCGCTTCATGGACTACCCGCGCCACGCGGCTGACCCGTTCGGCCGTGACCATCTCGGGCACCTGCGACAGGGGCGTATGGATGGTCACCAGACAGGCGCGAAGGTCCCTGGCGGTCAGCATCATCACCGGGCCGCGCGTCTGGCTCCACGGGACATCGGCGGTCAGATCGGCGATGAACTCGGTATGCCCGGGAAAACGAAAGCCGGCCTGATACAGCGGAGCCTTGGCAATCGGGGCTGTCACCAGACCTGCCGCGCTGCCGTCGAGGGACAGCCGGACCGCCGTCTCGATCCAGCCGGTGATGGCCGCGGCATGCGCCGGATCAGCCCGACCCGGGGTCACGGGGGTGCCCAGGGGCTGGTCCAGAACCGGGAGGGCGCGGTCGAATACAGCCGCCGCCGACGCCGGATCCGTGACCACCTCGACCCGGGCGTGCGTGGCCATCAGCCGGGCGTCACCGACCACCACAAAGGGCGAGGGCCGGGTCTTCCATGCGGCAGCGATGATCTCGGGGCCCACACCGGCCGGTTCGCCCATCGTCAGGGCAAGCGGCGGCACAGGCCGGGTCATCACTTCATCTCGATCAGGGCATCAGCGCGCAGGTCGCGCATGTAGCGGCGACCCAGCATGGACAGGTTGGCCCGCAGCAGTTGCGATTCGACGTCGCGATAGGTCGGCAGCTCCGCCGAACCAACACGGCGGCCGCAGACACCCACCAGATGCAGGCCCAGCGGCGTGCGGATCGGCTCGCTGACCTGACCCACTTCCGCCTCGCGGGCGAAGGGCTGGAACTGCGGCGCGAGGTTCAGGACATCGCTTTCACCCAGGTCGGACCCCAGCAGGCCGGGCTCGGATGCCGCACGGGCGACCATCGTCTGGCAGGTCAGTTGGGGACGCACGGCCATCAGGCGCTCGGCGGCCGCGGCCACTTCGGCCTCGCTCGCGGTTTCGGGCAGTTCGACCATGATCTGGCTGAGCTGCACCAGGCTGGTGGCCGACCCCTCGCGCTTGTCGCGCATGTAGATGATGTAGACGCCCCCCTCGACAACGATCGGATTGGACAGCTGGCCGATATCGAGATTGTCGAAGGCCTGCTGCAGGGCAGGGGCGACCGTGCCCTCAACCACCCACCCGGCGTCACCGCCGCGCACGGCCGTCGGGGCGGCCGAGAACTGCTGGGCCACGGCCTGGAAGGGCGCACCCTGGATCATCTGCTGGATCAGTTGCTGACCGCCGGTGATCGCGGACTGCATGCCCCCGACCCGGTTGGCATCGATATAAATTTCGCCGATCAGATACTGCTTCTTGGTCGCGGCTTCCTCGTATTTACGCAGGCTCTGCTCGACCTGGCTACGGCTGACGCGAGCCCGGCTGGCGAAGCGACCGCCGACCAGTTCACGCCAGCCGATGGCGGTGCGGATCTGTTCGCGGATGGTGCGCGCGTGAATGCCGGCCGAGGCCAGGGCCTGTATATACTGGTCCGGCGCCATTCCGGCCTGTTGGGCCATGCCGGCGATTTCGGCATCGACCTCCTCGTCCGTGATGATCAGGGTCGGGAATTTGGCGATCTCTTCAGCCTGAAGGTGCTCCTCGATGAGCATGTCCAGGGCTTCGCGCTGGATCTGGGCGACGTTCTCGGCGGTCGGCTGGACCTCGCTCATGATGATGATCAGCAGCATCCGCTGGCGAAGGTCATAGCCGGTGATGATCCGGTCATTGACGGTGGCGACGATGCCATCGGCCAGGACGAACTGGGGCTCGGCGACCGCACGCGGCTGGGCCGGGCGGTTTGCTGCCGGGTCGAGGGTGCCTGCCGAGGTCGGAGCCGTCTGGGCGAGGGCCGGGCTGGCCATGGCCAGAAGCGCCGCAACCGCGATCACTGTACGCATGAAACGCATGGTT